>JBCDFB010000001.1:0-28121 GCA_039178655.1 Pseudomonadota bacterium
ACACGGTCGATCTCGCCGACGGCTCCGTCGTAATACTTGAGATCTGCCGCCATGACTTCGTCCCAGAGGCCGCGCGACTTGAGGTCGTGCACCAGGGCGGCGTTCACCACCGTGAAGTCGCCTGACATGTTGGACTTTACGTAAAGGTTCTGGAAGGTCGGCTCGATCGACTGGGATACGCCGCAGATGTTGGAGATCGTGGCCGTCGGCGCGATCGCCATGGTGTTGGAGTTGCGCATGCCCACGGTCCGCACGCGATCGCGCAGTGCGTCCCAATCGAGCCGCTGCGTGCGGTCGACGTCGATGCCGCCGCGCGCATCAGCGAGCAGTTCGAGCGAATCGATCGGCAGCACGCCCTGCGACCACAGCGAGCCTTCAAAGGTAGCGTAACGGCCGCGCTCTTCGGCAAGGTCCACCGAAGCGGAAATGGCGTGGAATGAGATTGCCTCCATGCTTTCATCGGCGAAGGTGACAGCTGCGTGTGAGGCGTAGGGCAGGCGCAGCGTCGCCAGCGCATCGGCAAAGCCCATCAGGCCGAGCCCGACCGGGCGATGGCGCAGGTTCGAAGCGCGCGCCTCCGGGATCGTGTAAAAGTTGATGTCGATGACATTGTCGAGCATTCGCATCGCCGTCGCGACCGTGGATGCAAGACGTTCAGCATCCAGGCCCTCCGGCGTGACGTGGGCGGCAAGGTTGACCGAGCCGAGATTGCACACCGCCACTTCACTGTTGGAAGTATTGAGGGTGATCTCCGTGCAAAGGTTGGAGGAATGCACCACCCCCACATGCCCCTGCGGCGAGCGGATGTTGCACGCATCCTTGAAGGTAATCCACGGATGACCGGTCTCGAACAGCATCGAAAGCATCCGCCGCCAAAGGTCGACAGCACGCACCGTCCTGTGGATCCGCATTTCGCCGCGTGCCGCTTTCGCCTCGTACGCCTCGTACGCGGCCTTGAACGCGGGACCATAAAGGTCGTGCAGGTCTGACGCCTCGTCGGGCGAGAACAGCGTCCACTCCGCATCCGCCGCGACGCGCTCCATAAAGAGGTCGGGCACCCAGTTGGCCGTGTTCATGTCATGGGTCCGGCGGCGGTCGTCGCCGGTGTTCTTGCGAAGATCCAGGAACTCTTCAATGTCGACATGCCAGGTCTCAAGGTAGGCACACACAGCGCCCTTCCTCTTGCCGCCCTGGTTAACGGCAATGGCAGTGTCGTTGGCGACCTTCAGGAAAGGGACGACGCCCTGGCTTTCGCCGTTGGTGCCCTTGATGTGAGCGCCGAGCCCACGCACACGCGTCCAGTCGTTGCCAAGCCCACCTGAGAATTTAGCAAGCAGCGCGTTGTCCTTCACCGCCTTGAAGATGCCGTCAAGGTCATCCGGCACGGTGGTGAGGAAGCAGGACGACAGTTGCGGGTGCAGCGTACCGGCGTTGAACAGCGTGGGCGTAGAGCACATGAAGCGGAACGAGGACAAAAGGTCGTAAAACTCGATGGCCCTTGCCTCGCGGTCGATCTCGTTAAGCGCAAGCCCCATGGCAACGCGCATGAAAAAGACCTGTGGCAACTCAAAGCGCTGCCCCTCGTGGTGGAGGAAATAGCGGTCCACCAGCGTCTGGAGGCCGAGATAGTCAAACTCAAGATCGCGCTCTGGCTTTATCGCAGCGCCCAAGCGGGCGAGGTCGAAGCGGCCGAGTTCAGGGCTGATGCGCTCAACACCGATGCCGTGCCGGATCGCTTCCACGAAGGTCTCGCCGTAGCGCTCGGCCATCTCGGCGCCGGTCGCCCGGTCGGGCCGGCCGGTCAGCCCACTCAGCACCTCCGCGCGTAGCCTGTCGAGCAACAGCCGCGCGGCCGCCCGTGAGTAGTTCGGCTCGGTCTCGATCAGAGTGCGTGCGGCCAAAATTGGCGCCAGCGAAAGCTCGTCCTCAGAAATGCCGTCGTAAAGATTGCGACGCGTCTCGGCGACGACTTTCTCCGGCTCGACGCCCGCAAGGCCAGAACACGCCTCATCCACCACAACTGTGAGGCGCGCCAGATTGAGCGGCACCAACTGCCCATCGGCCGTGCGCTGGGACAGCGAGAGTTCTTCCGGCGCAGGGGTGGCGGCGCGCTTTGCGGCCTGCGCCTCGCGGTACAGCACAAACGCACGGGCGACCTTGTGGTGGCCGGCACGCATCAGGGCAAGTTCGACTTGGTCCTGGATATCTTCGACGTGGAAGGCGCGGCCACCCTCGGCCCTGCGCGACAAGCTGGAGACAATTTCGGCAACCAGTCCGGCAACGATCTCATGCACCCGCCGGGAGGCTGCCGCCGACGCGCCCTCGACGGCGAGGAACGCCTTTGTCATCGCGACCGCAATTTTGCCCGGATCAAAGGCAGTCACGCCACCGGTGCGGCGGATCACCTGCATCCCCGGCGTCGCCCGCGAGGCTAGGGCGTGCGGGTCGGCAGCCGCCGGAACGCGGATCGCCCCTGGTTCGTCGTGGGACTGAAGAGACATTCGGCTTCCCCTATTCAGAAGGGGGCAAAGGCCGATCGGACGCTTGCCGGCATGCACCGGCATTCCGCGACCGGCGAACCGGCGCAGTAAAGCGACCCACCGGGGCACCCCGCCCGTGGACGTTCATCGGGTCACGGCAGGTCTCCTGGCTCGCGGGTCGCAGCTTCCGTCCGGCCTTCCCAGGCGCCTTAGGCCCAGTGACACGCGATGGACGTTCGCTCGCCGCTTACAGTTGCGGGGGCAGCCCCGGCTTTGCTGCATTTTCTTGCGGCGCACCGGGTTCCCTTTCAGCCCCCGCAATTGCGGGGCGGGGGACCGTGACGCGCGCATGTTGTGCCACGAGTGTTTAACGATCAATGAGCGTCGGGCGATGCGCCGCCTTCGTCCACACTCTCGTTTGCGGGCCGAGGAATAACCGGTGCGCCCGTGTGGACAACGCGTGTGAAAAACGCGTGTGTCCGTGGCGGCCGCTCCGGTCTGGACGATCCTTTGACGCAGTGGCACCGTCGGTTCGGGCTCGATCGGATCGCTGCCGCGCCGGTGAGGCCCACCGCACCTGTCGGTCACAGGCGTGCAGTTTGCGATCGGGCAGATTGCTGGAGGACCGCCATGCCACCGCGCTTCGTCGCCCCTGCGCTTGCTTTCGCTGCTGTCTTGTTTTCCCTGGCGCTCGCATGCGCGATGCCGTTTGCGGGCCTCGCTGCAACGGCCGCGCTGGTCCTCGGCCTGCGCGGGGCCATTGCCGCCAGCCTCCTCGGCTGGGCGATGAACCAGATCGTGGGCTACGGCCTCCTTGGCTATCCTGTGACGGTGGACAGCATCGGCTGGGGCATTGCCCTTGGTGCATCAGCGGCCGCCGCTACGCTCGCCGCCCACGGCGCCACACGAGCGGTGCGCAATGCCTTGCGGCCGCCCGTTGCGCTCCTCGCAGCATTCGCCGCTCAGCAGTTTACGGTGTTCGCTGCCCGCCTGGTGCTGCCGTCAAATCCTGAAGCGTTCGCTCCCTCGGTCGTGGCCTCACTGTTTGCCATCAACGCTCTGGCTTTTGGCGCCCTTTTCGCCCTGTGCCTCGCCTTGCCGAATTTGCGTCGCCCGTTGCTCGGCACCGCCTCGTGAGCCGGCGCTTTCCGCCTGAGCGCATAGTGTGCCTGACGGAGGAGACGGTCGAAACTCTTTACCTGCTGGGCGCGGAAGACCGTGTGGTGGGCGTTTCGGGCTATGCAGTCCGCCCGCCGCGGGTACGCCGAGAAAAGCCCCGGGTCTCAGCCTTCACCTCGGCCGACAACGCGAAGATCATTGCCCTTAAACCCGATCTGGTGCTGGCATTCTGCGACCTTCAGGCTGACATTGCAGCCTCGCTGATCCGACAGGGCATCGCCGTCCACGCATTCAACCAGCGCGACGTGGCGGGCATCCTTGCGATGATTGAGATGCTGGGGGCGATGGTCGGGGCGGGCGAAGGTGCCGCGGCGTTGGCGTCGCGATTGCGTGAGCGGCTTGCTGCGGTGGCGGCAGCAGCGGCCGAGCCGCGGCCCAAGATTTACTTTGAGGAGTGGGATGAGCCGATGATTGCCGGCATTGGGTGGGTGTCGGAACTCATTGAGATCGCCGGCGGGGTAGACGTGTTCGCCGATCGCCGCAGCGCACAGGCGGCAAAGGACCGTATTGTCGCCGACGAGGCGGTGATTGCGGCTGGGCCGGACATCATCCTCGCCTCCTGGTGCGGCAAGAAGGTGCGGCCTGAGCGGATTGCCTCGCGCCCCGGCTGGGATGGGGTCCCGGCAGTTGGCCACGGCCTCATCCGCGAGATCAAATCGCCACTGATCCTCCAGCCCGGCCCCGCCGCGCTCACCGACGGCCTGGACGCAATCCTATCCGCCATCAGCGACTGGCGCAGCCAAGTGCTCAATCGCCATGCAAATCGCGCGATGACCGTAAACTAACAATAAAAATTGGTAAACATGCAGTATACGTCAGCACGAATACAAACCGACGACTTCATCCGCCGCCGTATCGCTGCGTGTCTCGGCTCGACGGCGAAACTCACAATCATCGACCGATGACTGATGCTCCGGCGCCGGCGCCCGTCCCAACCGCTTCGCCCCGGGCGGCAGGGTGAGCGGCTCGTCATTGACAGCAATCGAACTCAGCGCGCTGGCAGCTTCGGGGGCGACGCTTGCAGAACGCTTCTCAGGATTGGTTGCTCCCGCACAAACGGGCGATAGCGAAGCCGGGCAGCGCGCGCTTGCCGAATGGAAGCGTGCAGCGAGCGACAACGATGACGCGCACTTCGCAGCCGTCCTTGCCGAATATGGCGTCGACGAGAGCCGCGCGCTGGCGCTCCTCGGCCCCGTCAGACTCGCCTCCGGCGAAACGTTGCCACCTTGGGCACAAGTGTTTGCGCAGTGTTTTGAAGTGCTCTCATGCCCGGTCGGCGGTGATTGGACAACGCCGGATCCTGATGACGCGGAGCGCTTGCGATGGTCAGGCTTGTTCCATCCGCTGGCCCGTGCAGCGTCGCTTTGGCGAAACAATAGGCGACCCGGCGCGGCCAATTCCTTGCTCAGCGCGCAGGCTGCTGAAGATCTTGAGCGCGCTCTTGTCGAGCGACTGTGCACATACCTTTCCGGCCCACTTGATGAAGCGCTGCGGGTCCACCGCTTCTTTGAGGATGGCGCCTTCACGGGTGGCGGTTTTCCCACCCATGAGCCCGGGCGTGGCAGCGGTGCCATTCAATCCTTCATCCCGGTTCTGCGTGCCGGCGGGCTCAAGCGGTTCTTTGGCCAGCGGCCCGTCCTCGCCCGGCTGACGTCGACCATCGTCAGCCAATGGATTGAAGCAACGGGCGAGTTTCTTGAACGACTTGATCAGGACATGCCGGGGCCGGTTGCCGTGCTTGCTTCGAACCGGCGGAGCCCGCGGCGGGTAGAGAGGATCGAGGCCGGGCTCTCGGACGCACACAGGGGCGGAAGAACCGTCTACAAGGTGAGCTTTGATACGGGGATCACGCTTGCCTACAAGCCCAAGTCGCTCGCAAGCGATTGTGCGTTTCACCGCCTGCTCGCCTGGCTGTCAGACCGCGGCGCCCCCCCATCGGCGGGACAGGTCCGAACCATAGACCGCGGGTCGTACGGTTGGGCTGCCTGGGCAACAGCAATGCCCTGCCAATCATCGCAGCAGGTGGACAGTTTCTTCCGCCGCTCAGGGGCCTTTTTGTGCCTCTTGCGGGTCCTGCGCAGCACAGACTTTCACCATGAAAACGTTGTCGCGGTCGGCGCTCAACCCGTACCGGTGGACCTTGAGACCATCGTGCAACCGGAGCTCCCTATCGCCGCAGGCAGTTTTCGCGGGGCGCAGGTCACGGCGGTGCGCGACGCGTTCTGGTCCGAAAGTGTCGCCCGAACCGGCTACCTGCCCACCTGGGCAACGCTTCCGGGAGGCGGGGCGGTCATGCTCGGCGGGCTGGATGCTGAGCATGTCCGCATTGAAGGCGATCGCCCCTCAGGATCGGTTGGCGCCCACGGAGTGCAAGCCCAAAACCTTCCGATATTTCAAGGTCAGCGCGCGTCCTTTGTGGACCACGGCGATGCATTGCTCGCGGGCTATCGGGCGATGTTCGGGTTCCTGCGCACCCATGGGCGCGAGATGCTCGCCCCCGGCGGACCGTTGCAGGAATGGGACCGCGTTAAAGTGCGCCATATTGCACGGCCGACGCAGCAGTACGCGCTCCTTGAAAAGCGCTGCCTCGCCGCACCAGCAACGCGCGACGGTGCGCGATGGAGCCTTCATTTCGACCATCTTTGTCGGCTGTCCAAGACGCCCAACCGTGACTTGCCGGTTGCCCAACTCATCGCCGACGAGCGCGAAGCTTTGACGCGGTTCGATGTGCCAGTCTTCACGGCCGACGCGGGAGGGCGGGAAATCACCACCTGCAATGGCACGACGATCGGCAACTTCTTTGCCGCGTCTGCTATAGAGGCCATTGCGCACGGGTTCGATCGGCTCGACGATCAGGCGCTGGCGCAAGACACTCACTTCATCGGGCAGGCGATCGCATCGTGCCGCATGTCCGAGCCGCTGCCGTGGGCGGTGGTGCGCCCTCCGGCCACCTCCGACGATCAGGACGAAAACCACAAACGCCTTTGCGAGACGGAGCGCTGCAAGGCGGTTGCGGCCCGGCTAGCGGCAACGCTGCAAGGCTGTGCTGTGCCCACCGGTGATGCCACGATCTGGTTTGGACGAACCTTCCTTGCCACCGATGAACGCGCACAGCAATTCGCGCCGATTGGCAAGGGCTACCTGTCAGGCACGGTTGGCGTTGCCCTCTTCCTTGCCGCCGCCGCCCGGGTCGAGCGCCGGGAGGCTGTTCGCCAGGCCCTCCTCAACGATGTGGACGACGCGCTGTGGTGGTCGGACCACCTGTGGCGCTATGAGCGTATGCTGAGCCGGAGCGATCAGCATACCGACATTGGCATCGCCCACGGCCTTGGCGGCACGCTCTACGGCCTTGTGGCAATCGGCACATTGACCGGAAAGCGCACACTGTTTGACCGCGCGGCGCAGATTGCCACGTGGCTCCACCCCGACACCATCGCTGCGGACCGAAACTACAGTGTCTTCGGTGGCGCTGCCGGATTGGCGTTGGGCCTTGCCGCCGTGGATGCTGTTCACCCGGGCGCGGTGGCAAAGCAAATTAGTGCGTGTCGCGCACTTCTTCTTGACCGGAGCGTTGATCGCGGCGGGTGTCACACCTGGCCGCGCAGCCTTCGAGAAGAACCGATGGCCGGCCTCATGCAGGGGCCGGCAGGTGTTGCGCTCGCGCTGGCGCGTCTGCCGGACCCGGACGGGCGCTCGCGCCGCGTGATTGAGGGTGCGCTCGCCCACGAGCGGGAGGCGGAGCGGCAATCCGATCGCCCGGCCCGCGGGGCTGACGGCGCTGGAGAGGCAGCGTCCAGAACGCTCGACTACTGCAACGGAAGGGCCGGACGGCTCCTCGCCTACGCAGAAGTCCACAGGGCGTTGCACCTCGGTGATCGCGCCGCCGCTGCCGGGCGGAAAACAGCAGCGCAACTCATCGGCACGCTCCCGCAGACCGACGATCTGAACCATGGGACGGCAGGCCTCGTCTGCGCCCACCTTGCAGCCGCCGCATGCGGCTTTTCTGAAACGAGGCACGGGGCGGAAGCCCTCGCCGCAGCGCTCGACAACTACGACGCTCATGGCCGGCTTCGTTGGGCGAACGGCGAAGCCACGGACAACCCTGGCTTAGCAAACGGTGTCGCTGGTCTGGGCCTTGTGTTGCTTCATGCGGCGGAACCGGACGCCATCGCCAATTACCCTGGATTCCCGCTGCCATTGATGGTGTGACGGCCCGTCGTCCACCCGCAATTTCGTTGCGCTCTCTCACGCCCGCGATTACGCTCCCACACGTGACGACGAACTTTCTATGCTGCGAATAGCAAGGATACTTTGCTGATGTTTGACACACTGCCCGCCGAGTATCGCGAGAAGGCCCGCGAAATTTTAGAGAAATCCATGTCGGATCAAGATTACCGCAAACAGCTTATCGCCAATCCAAGCGCTGTACTCGCAGCGGAAGGGATTCATCTGCCGAGTGGGCTAACAGTCAATTTCGTTGAAAATACTGCGTCGACAGTCAACTTCGTGCTTCCAGCCCTACAGGATGGCGTCGAAATATCTGACGAAGAGCTCGAAGGGGTGAGTGGCGGCTGGGGCGGCGGCAGCAACAAATACTGCTGATTAGCGACAATCGCGGGTCGCAGCTGTCCGCGAAGAACGGCCGGGGCAGCGTGACGGCGTTCCGTCCGGATTGTCCCGTTGAAGAAGCAAAGCGGCACGCCCGCTCTGAAGACCGGCGCAGCATGCGGACAATCGATCGCGCATGACGAAAACGATTGTCGACATTCTGTTCGACCGCGCACGGGCTTCGCCGCAAATGCCCTTTCTCACATGGCAAGGCGAAGTCATCCCCTACGGCGCCTTCGCCGGGCAGGTGCTCAGCGCTGCAGCAACTTTGCGCGACGAAGGCGTCGTGGTGGATGACCGCGTCGCCATCTGCGTTCGTGACAAACTCACCCACCTCCTCGCCTACTTCGGCGCCATGGCGGCCGGGGCGATAGCAGTGCATGTCTGGTCCCGCCGTACGCCGGAGGAAGTGGCCTGGGCATGCCGGCACGTCGGCGCCAAGGTGCTTGTCGGCGACGACGGCACCGCCGAGCCCGGCAGGGCGACAATCGCGACGTCTGCGCTTGTGCGGAGCAAGGACACCCCCGCTCTGACCGCGCGGCCGTCCATTGCGTACATGATGTTCACCAGCGGGACCACGAGCCTTCCCAAGGCCGTGATGACGACGCACCGAAACGTAGAATTCGTGACGGACACCTTGATCCGCATCGGGTCGCTCATGCCGGACGACCGCGAGATGATTTACATGCCCCTTCACGCAACGGGCGGGCTCGGACACGTCCACGGGCTCATCGCAAGAGGCGCCTCGGCCCACCTAACCCCCCATGACCTTTGGTCGATCACCGATGATGATCTTCATGCAATGCTCGACCTCATCGAAGCAGAGACCGTCACAGCATTTTTGACGACGATTAGCCTGCTGGATCGGCTTCGCAGCACCCACCGCGCGGCATTCCAGCAAAAGGCGCGCTGCGTTCGCGCCATACTCGTCAACGTCGCACCGCTCCCGTCCGAGCTTGTGGCGGACTTGATCGGCATCCTGCCGGCAACACGGTTCGTGCACTACTACGGCTCCACCGAAGCGAGCCGGTCCGTCGTGCAGTGTTTCAACGACAATCCGAACCACTACCACTGTGCCGGTTGGCCTGCGCACGGCACATCCTTCACGCTCGAAAAGGACGATAACCACGGGGGCTCGGTGGGAGAAATTGCCGTACGCGGCCCGCAGGTGATGCTTGGATACTGGCAAGGCACTGTCGAGCGCGATGACGGACGCGCGCGAACCTTCAGAACGGGCGACCTTGGAACCGTGGACGCGGCAGGCGCCCTCACCGTTCTCGGCCGCGTCAACGACAACATCAACGTCGACGGGTTGAAGGTTTTTCCTTTCATGCTCGAAGATGTGTTGCGCGCCCACCCTGACGTTGCCGAATGCGTTGTCGCCGGCATCCCTCATCCGCGCACCTTCCAAACGCCCGGCACCGCGGTCGTCCCGCGCGATGGGGTTAACCGGCACGATCTTGCCATGCGCCTTTGCGCGCACTGCCGCGAAAAGCTCGACCCGATGCTGGTTCCGAGCCGCTATCTCGTGGTGGATCGCCTCCCGCGGGGTGAGCAAGGCAAGGTTCTTCGCCAGAAGGTCGCCGAAATGATTGCGCGCCGGGGCGTTGATCCGACCTTGGCAAGCCGCGATCCAACAGCCCGCACCGCCGACACTGGAGGATGATCACGGCCCAAAACGTCGCCAGCGCAACGGTGGGCCGCTCAGCGGCGGAGATTGACGCGCAAGCCGCGCTCGCCGCAGCGGCAACCTCAGAGCGCAGACAAATGTTCCATCAGCTGATGGAACAGGCCGTCGGCGCGCGCTACCCGGCGACCCCTGTGCCGGTCGCAATCGACCGCGCCCGCTTCCAGCGGATGAAGCAGACGGCAGAAGCGGCCATCCGGCTCATGGCCTCACCCGCCTATCAGTCCGAAGTTGCCGGCACGCCATGGTTCTTGCCGCAGCACCCAATCAGCCTCGACGATTGCTGTGGTTCAGTGGATTTCCACCTCGGTGAGAACGAAGAAAAGATCACTGAAATCAACCCGATGCCACCAGGCTTTATCGGGCTGTTGGAACTCATCGACACCGTACGGCGCAAGGTGTTCGGCGCCTCCTACCCCCCAGTCAATGATGGGTTTGAGGCGGCGTTGGCAGACTTCATGTCGGATCGTCATCAGCATCCGGCGCTGGCGATTGCGGTCAACCACACCGGGGCGAGCCGAAAATTTATCCCGCACTACCGCTATCTTGCCCGCGCGATGTGTCGGGCCGGGCTCGACGCCAAGCTGGTGCTGGCGAAGAATTTCAAAATGAACGCGCACGGCGTGGAGTTAAAAGGCGAAAGTGTGCGCCGCATTTTCAGCATCGTCATTTTCCGCATCATGGAGCGCGAGCCGGAACGCTTCAAAGACTTCATCGAAATCTATCGCCGCCGGCCGGAGTTCATCGCGCCCAATCCATTCGTATGGCGGCTCGGCAGCAAAGCGATCCTGCCGAAGCTCTGGGCGATCCAAGACCGGCCTTACGGTCTGTCCGAGAGCGACCGGCAAGCGCTCAAACGGGCCGCGCTTCCCGCCGCAATGCTCAGCGATTTTCAGACCGCCTCCCACCTTGCCGATGCATTCGGCGGGCTCGACACGATCGTCCTCAAACCGACGGATGACTACAGCTCCAGAGGCGTCTTCATCAAACCAAGCCGCGAAGCTGTGGAGCGTCTGCTCACCGAGCGGCCGCGGCCCTACGTGGTGCAGCGCTTTTTTGAGACATCGACGACGCCGAGCTTCGACGCTGCGGGCAACCTGTTGCCACGAAAACTCACGGTTCGCATGGGATACTTGCGTGACCAGGTGTTTGGTCTAAGGGCAGCAACTGACCCGATTGCAAGCGCCAGATTGTCTTCACAAATTGCGCCGGTGGTCATCGTCTGACAGGACGACCTGCCGCAGAACAAGGCCTCACGGCATGCCGAGCGGCGTTGCGCCGAGATAGACTTTCACGTCCACCAGGCCGGCCGGGTCGATCGTGAATTTCACATGATGGACGATGCGGCCAAGACCGGTGCTGCGCCGGCCCCTCAGACGATCGAGGAGTTGCCAGGACAAAGGCCACGGCTCGGCCAAATCCGCCGGCGCGCGATCCACGCCGATGAACGATGTGAGGCCGCCCGCCCGCGATGGGTCAATCCATCCGCGGGCAGACAGCGTGTCGATCACGCGGGCAACCTCCTGCGCACCGCCGCGCCGGGACCGGTCAATGAACCACTCGACACCGATCCGCGGCGCAAACTGCGGCCCTGCGTCCAAGTCGATCCGAAGCGGCGCAGCAAGCCCAAGCACTTCGCCCAAAACCATCGGCGGGTTGCCCTGAAACACATCGTCTAGAATGCGCGCCAGCCGTTGATCGGTTTGCGGCCGGAGAGACAACAAGCAAGCGCGAAACGTCACCGGAACCCGTGAGAGCATGAGCCCCGCCGCAACGGTTGCAAGTTCCGGAGTGCTGAAACTGCTCAAGCGCTGCGCGCCGGCACGCCAAGCGCGCATCTCGTCCACACTCCCACCAATGGTGTCGAACACGTCTGGCGCCGTCATTGGCAGCGGTGTCGTCGGCCTATCGTTTCGCGCGTGCCAGAAAAGGCTCGGACCGGGGGCCGTCCCAGAGGCAGCCCGCAAGTCAAACTCCAGCCAAACATGGTCGAAGTCGCAAAAGGCGCCTGCGTCGTCATGCCAGGCTGTCAGGAAGGCGAGCGCCCGGTTCCAAGCCGGCTCATTTTCAGCCAAGCCCAATTCAACGATGCGGCCCAAGAAGCGCTCTGCACGGCCGCTCTTGCGCGAGAAGCGCAAGAATAGGTCAAAGCCAGTCGCCTCACCCCTCAAAGAGTACTCAAAGCCGGCGAGGCCCAGTTCTTCAATTGGCACCGCATCACATAGACTGGTTGCCAAGTGTTCGATCTGTCTGTCGCGCACGCGCGGAGGCAAACGCGCAAAGACGTGGCGCGCCAATAGCGTACCAGTTGCCATGGATCCCTCCGTTCCCACGCTATGCGCCCCTCGCGACCCAGTCGGCTGACACACCCTTCCGCATATCTCACCCGATCTGCAAAGGTACGGCGGCGTGCCTCGTCCCATTGAGACACCGCTGCGGGGAAGCTTGCGCGCAGGGTGGGTTCGCAATCATCGCTCAGGCATAGTGGGGCAACTGACCAACCTCTGGAGAACCGTGCGGCATGTTTCGCAAACAGGCCCTTGATCAACTCAACGCACCGGAGGATTTGGAGCGGCAGGTTGCCCTTGTCGCACCAGGCACAGTCATCGCGGCGAGTGCGGTTATGGCGCTCACGGTGGTCGCGCTCGCTTGGTCGATCCTGGGCCGAGTGGATGTGACGGTCATCGCCCGCGGCGTGGTGGTTGCAGACAACGCCTTCGATCTGCGTATCGCAGCGCCGGTTGCAGGGAGGGTCTCCGCCCGGCACGTCGATGTGGGTGATCAGGTGGCGCCCGGCGATTTGCTGGTGACGTTCGACGTTACCGAGATTGACCGCGCCATTGCAGCGCGAAAAGCGCGCGCCGCGCTCCTCGCCTTGAACCTTGAAAATCTGAGCGCCGCGGCGCAGCGCCCGGCCGCGCCTTCAAACGCTCCAGTGTCTCAAGACGTGGAAACGCTTCTGGCGCTCCTTCGCTCGCAGCGCCAGGACCTCAAAGTGAGGTTGGAGCTTGAGCGGGCAGAGGTGGAAGCCGAGCTCGAGCGGCTGATGGCTGATCGGGCAGCAGCGCGCATGGTGAGTGCCGAGCGCGGCGGATCGGTGGTGCGTGTCATGTCTGCGCCGGGCGATTATGTGGCCAGGGGCGCGCCGCTGCTTACCATTGCGGGAGGCGAGGGGCCGCTGTCCGCATCAGCGTTGTTGAACCGAAATGACGCAGGTTCGGTCCGCCCCGGAATGACCGCGTTTGTGCGGCCGGCCGGCACAGCGCGCAATGGCAGGAGCACGCTTAAGGGCCGCGTGGTCGCCATTGCAGATCACTTGGTGATCAGCTCAGCGCTCAGCGCTAGCCAAGGCGGCGATATCGCAATGCGATCAGACGCTGGTGCCGCAGTAATTTTGGCAAAGATTGCTTTCGACGATCCCCCGCAAGGGACGGACGACGCAGCGGGCGCGCAGCACGCCACCGGGCGGCTTCGGCCCGAAGAAACGTTGGACATCACAATTGTCGTGGACGAGCGGGCGCCCATTGAGATCGTTTTCCCGAACCTTGCCACCGCGGGGCGGCCCTAAGCGATGGGACGCGTCAAAACACCGACCGTTCTTCAGATGGAAGCCGTCGAATGCGGTGCCGCCTCGCTTGGCATCATCTTGGCCTATCATGGTCGCTGGGTACCCCTAGAGGAGTTGCGCACCGCGTGTGGGGTCAATCGCGATGGCAGCAACGCGCGCATCATGCTGATGGCCGCACGGCAATATGGCCTCGCGGCCAAGCCGCTGCGGATCTCCGTTGCAAAACTCATGCGTACGCAGGCGCCGTTTATCGTCTTCTGGAACTTCAACCATTTCCTGGTCGTTGAGGGCTTCTCGCGCAACACGGTACATCTCAACGACCCGGCAATGGGGCGCCGCAGGGTCGAGCTGTCGGAGTTCGAACGACGTTACACCGGATTGGCGTTTACGCTCACGCCCGGACCGGAATTCAAACGATCTGGCCGACCGCCATCGGTGTCCAGAGCCATTAGGGAACGGCTCGGAGCCGCACCGGTGGCCATCGCGATGATCGCGGCCATGGCGGTCGCCGCGGCAATACCAACCGTTGTTGCGGCAGGTCTTTCGCGGGTTTTTGTCGACCAGGTGTTGGTGGGAGGCCAGCACGCGTGGCTGCTTTGGCTCGTGGTGGCCGCCGCCTTCACCGCCGTGGGCCATATCGTTGCGGTCCTGACGCTGCAGGATTTGTTGCGCGGCTTGGAAACCAAGCTCGCGCTCACCGGTGCGGCGAAGCTCCTATGGCATTTGCTGCGGCTGCCTTACGTCTACTTCACGCAGCGAGAGGCGGGAGACGTCGTCAATAGGCTGCGGTCCAACGACCTTGCCGCGCGCATGGTGGTGAAAGACGTGGGCTTCACGTTGGCGCGACTGCTCGGCGCGCTCGTGTTCATCGCTGCGATCGCGCTCACCAACCTTTGGATTGCCTTTGTTGCGGTGGCGTTTGCGGGACTGTCCGTTGCCATGACGGTTGCCACGCAACGGCGAGTTCGCGACGGCAGTCTCTCTATCCAGATGCATCAGGCGCGGGTTTTTGCCTCCACAGCGCACTACCTGAAATCCGCCGAAACGCTGAAAGCTACGGGAACGCAAGGCTCTGCTTTTGCGCGTTGGGCCGGACAGCACGCCGTCACCGTCGACTTGGAGCAGACGCTTGCGCGCCATGTGGCGCGCCTTCGCGCGTTGCCGCCCCTCACCAATGGTGCTGCCCTTGCAATCATTTTGTTGATCGGCTGCGCGGCAATCATGGACGGGCGCATGACCGAGGGCTCGCTCGTTGCCATCGTTGCACTTCTTGCTGCGGTCCGCGAACCCATCCAGGCACTTGCTGGCATGATCGCGGACTCTGGAAGTGTGCGTGCCGCGTTTGCGCGAATTGATGACGTGCACCGTTACGCACTGGCGCCTGAGTTCACGCAGCCGCCGGCCCAACCCACCGCGATCACCGGAAAGGCGCGCCTGTCGGGACGGATCGAGTTTGAGAATGTCACCTTCGGCTACTCGCAGCACGCCGAGCCACTCATCAAGGAATTCAGCCTTGTGATCCCGCCGGGTGCCCGCGTTGCGCTCGTCGGGGCGACGGGCAGCGGCAAGTCGACCATCGCAAAGCTTGTTGCCGGCCTCTATCGTCCCTGGTCGGGTTCGATCCTCTTGGACGGTGTGCCCGTTGACGAGATTCCGCGTTGGCTGCTGAAGACGTCGGTGGGCTGGGTTGACCAAGACGTGAGCTTGCTCGGCGTCAGCGTGCGTGAAAACTTGACCTATTGGGACAGTAGTATTTCGGAGCCAACACTCACCCAAGCTCTCAAAGACGCAGCCATTTACGAAGAGATCGCGAAACGCCCTGGCGGGTTCGACCACCGCGTTCTGCCCGGCGGCGCGAACTTCAGCGGCGGTGAAGCGCAGCGGCTTCAGATCGCGCGCGCCTTCTCGCTCGATCCCTCCATCGTCCTTTTCGACGAAGCCATGAGTGCGCTCGATCCGTTGCTGGAACAGGATATCGACCGACAGCTAAGAGCCCGCGGCTGCACTGCACTGATCGTTGCCCACCGCCTGTCAACGATCCGCGACTGCGATGAGATCGTCTACATGGAGAACGGGCACGCGGTCGAGCGCGGAACCCACGCGACGCTGATGAACTCACGCCGGCGCTATCGTGACCTCGTCAGCAGCTGAGGCGGCGACGCGCCCCATCGAAGTCGATGGGCGGACGGTTCTGGATCTCAGCACCACCACCGAGGCCTTCCGCCTGACATCAGGCAAAGCCGCCGTGTTCGCCGTGATCGATGACGATGGTCGGCGCCATCCCCTTCTCACACTGGATTGCGGCGACGTGGTGTTCGGGACCGCTGACATGGGCCCCAACCCTGTCCGCGTCTTCGTGGTCGGGCTGGAGCCGTCCGCGCTTGTTCCGCTGAAGCTGGACAGCACCCTGCGCGGAGACGCTGCCTCCGCGGGAGACCTTCACACTGATGCCATTGAGCATTGGATCATCGAGCTTTCCCGCACTGTGGCAAACATCCTGCCGCCTGAGCCCACCACTCCGAGGCCGCTCAACGCGGCAACGGACACCGATCGTTTGTCCCGGCACGAGATCGTGTGCGGCCCCCACCGCAGCCTTGCGTGGATTGAGGGTCCGATCAGCGCGCTCTTGTTTGGCGTTGCGGAGATTTCCGCCTCATCTGCGTTTCCCGCAGCCGAACCGATGCAGATCGCCGTTTTAGAGGACGCGGACATCGCCATTTCCAACACCGCACAAGTCTTGGAGCGCGGGAAATGGCGGCAGGCGCTTGCAGCGTTTCACACCTCAATATTCGAAGCGCTATCCACCAGCCTGGCGCTCGCCACCGCGGACGAGTTCAATCGAACCCGCACGCGCTCCGCTGAGGACGATGAGGCAGTCAGCGGGGTGCTCAACCGGGCTGCGATCACCATGGGCGGGCCTGGAACGGACAAGCCGCATCCGGTGGATCCCATCCACGCAGCGGTTCGTCTGGTTGCAGAGCACTTCGGCTTTGGCCAGGTCGACGACCGCCGCCCGCCGGGTTGGCAGCGGCTCGCGCCGGTCGACCAGTTTGAACTTGCAGTGGACGGTGCGGGCCTTGCCATGCGCCCCGTGAACATCGAGGCCGCGGCGCTCAAAGGGCGCGGCCTGCCGGTCATCGTCATGCGCGGTGAGGAGAGCCCGCTGGTGCTTCTTCCCCACGGGCGCAACGCAATGTCGGCGTTCTCCCTGGAGGCCGAGAAGCCGGCCAGGGTCGACGCGAAGGAGCTTGCCGCAGCGCAAGGACCTGCATTTGCCATTTATCCGGCCCTCTCCGCCAAGCGCTCGCTCTTGCAACGCGTGCTCCGACAAGCACGGGCGGAGGCCATCGCGGTGGGCTTGATGGGGAGCTTGGCAGCTCTCCTCGCGCTCGTTCCGGCGTTCGTACTCGCCTACCTGATTGCCACAGCAGTGCCGCGTGGTGAACTGAGCGTCGTGGCCGGCTTCAGCGTTTTGCTTGTTGCTGCCGCCTTTGGAATGAGCGCGTTTGAGTATGTGAAAAGCATTGCAATTGTCCGCGCTGAAGCGATCACCGAGCTGATCGCGCAACCCGCGATCCTGCACCGCGTGCTGAACCTGCCACTCGATTTCTTTCGAACGCGATCCGCCGGCGAAATCACCCAGCGCACTCTCGGGGTGAGTATGGCGCGCAAGTTGTTATCGCAGAGTGCGGTGGCAACGCTGCTTGCATCAAGCTTTGCGCTGATCAGCGTTGTCGCCATGATCTTCTTTAGCCCGATCCTTTCGCTGGTCGCGCTGTGCGGCCTCGGCTTGGTGGGCTTTGTTGCGGTGCCGGTCCTGAAGTGGGCCTACGCCCGCCAGCGCGAGGCGCTCGCCATCGAAGGTGCGTTGACGGAAACCGCACTCCAAATCGTTGGCGCCGTGGATAAGCTCCGCGTTGCCGGTGCGGAACGGCGAGCCTTTGCGCTGTGGTTCGGGCAATACGTCGACAAGCGCAGCGCGCTCTACAAAGCCCGCGCAGGCGAGATGGTTTTGGGAACCATCGCCGTGTCTGCGCCGACCGCGGTCATCGCGGCGGTCTTTGCATCGATTGCCCTGTTCTCTGCGGATGTGACCCCTGCCGCCATCGCAGCGTTCATGGCCGCGTTGGCGAACCTTCTGGTTGCCGTTGCGGCATTTGCGTCAATCGTGACGCCGGTCCTTACAGCGTTTGTGGTGCTGGAGCGGCTAGGACCCATCCTTCAAGCCAAGCCCGATCGCCAGGCACGGCTGCAAATGCCGGGCGTGCTCGACGGCTATATCGACATCAACTCGGTCAGCCTTCGCAGCGCCGGCGGTGCGGCGATACTGTCCAACGTCAGCCTGTCTGTGGCGCCTGGAAGTTTCACCGCGATTGTCGGGCCGTCCGGCGCCGGCAAATCAACGCTGCTGAAAGTCATGCTCGGGCTGAGGCGCCCATCTGCCGGCAGCGTTTTCTACGACGGACAAGATCTTGCCAATCTCGATGCCACCGCCCTGCGGCGGCAATTCGGCGTGGTGTTGCAAGATGGCGCGCTCTTGCCGGGTTCGATCCTCGACAACCTCCTCGCCAGCGCAAGGGTCAGCCTTGGCGACGCATGGGAAGCGCTCCGCCTTGCCGGCCTCCAGAATGACGTCCGTGCCATGCCCATGGGGATCCACACATTCGTCGCCGGAGGGTCGACAATCTCCGGCGGTCAACGCCAGCGCCTGATGCTTGCCCGCGCTCTGATCCGCAAGCCCAAGATCCTGTTTCTGGACGAAGCCACCAGCGCGCTGGACGAAACGACACAAGCCTCCGTCGCCGCAAACATCCAAGCGCTGAACATGACGCGGATCGTTGTCGCCCATCGCCTTTCGACCATCCGAAGCGCCGATGAGATCCTCGTCATGGACGGCGGACAAATCACCGAACGCGGCACCTATGAAGACCTCTTGCAAAAGGGTGGACGCTTCGCAGATTTCGCGCGGCGGCAGCTCCTTTAGACAAGAATAAGCAACCGCGCGGCAGCGTTTGCGTTGTCCGGAAGGTCCGCGGTTAGTCCGGGCGCGGGCGCACGACTATCGTGCCGTCGTGCTCTGCCACCTCAAAGCGCGGGAGGGGCATTTCCGCCAGGGCGTGGGGCTCGCCTGTGGTGACATCCCACTGCCAGAAATGGGTAGGACAAGTGAGGATCCTGCCGTCCAAGCTGCCCTCGCTGAGCGGCGTGTCCTGATGGGGGCAGTCGGCGCACACGGCAATCACATCACCATCCACACCGAGCAGCAGAACAAACGATCCATCGGACAGTTCCACCTCCAGCATCTCGCCGTCGGTCACTTCATCGCGCGCGCACACGCGCTCCCAGCCCTCAGCCAAACTTGTCATATCGGATGTCCGTCGGAGAGACCTTCTTCTCCATCACGAGCAAGCGCATGGCCGCGTCCACCATCTTGGGCGGGCCGGCGACGTATCGGATGGCGTCTTGCGGGTGGGCGTCATGGTCAGCGCCCGCCACCTCGTGGACGAAGCCTTGCGCGAATTCGAGCGCCGGGTAGCGCGCCACATCCTCACCCGGCTCAGCGTCAGAGTAGGCGATGGTGACGCTTAGTTTTCCGTCTGCACGGGCGACGAGCTCGGCAAGGGTGTCGAGCTGATACGCTGTGTCGGGCGCGCGCAGCCCGAAGTAAACCGCGCAAGGGTGGCGGGCAAAATGGCCTGCCGCCTCCGCCCGGTCGAGTATGGAGAGAATGCCGGCAATCCCCGACCCGCCTGCGATGGCGACAAACGGGCGTGCTTCGGACGGGTCGAACACTGCAGCCCCAAACGGGCCCATCACTGACACGCTCGCGGGCAAAGCGCTGTCGCCGAACAAAAACGCGCTCGCCGGCCCGCCGCCGTGGCGCACCAGAAACTTGAGCACCGGTTCGTCGGGTGCGTAGCTGATCATGGAGTACGCCCGGGGGCCCGCGATCCCATCAAACTCGACGAGCGCGAACTGTCCGGCCGCGTAGGGGAGGGGCGCGTCAAGCGTCACGTCGAACAGCCCCACCTCTGAAGTGAGGCGTGCGGATGCGCTCAAAATCCCGGCCCGCGCGCAAACCGGCGGCTGGGGCGGACAGGTCAGCTTGCCGCGCAAGGACAGCGTAAGATCGGCCGACGCGCCCACCTGACACATCAACACGTCGTTGTCGGACCGGAAGCGTGCCGCACCGGGGGCTTCTGGCCACAGCCGCTCCACGGCGCCGTCCTCGATCCGCGCACGGCAAGAGCCGCAGGTGCCTGTCGCACATTCATGGGGCAGGCCGGCACCGGCCATCAGGCCCGCGTGGAGCACCCTCTCACCGGCGGCGACGCTAAACCGCGCCTCCTCGCCCGCGCGGTCGCGCACGATGACGGTATGCGCACTCACCGGAAAACGATCACGCGGCCGTCTTCCTCGGCCACATCATAAAAACGCAGGCGCATGGCCATGGCATCGGGCTCGGCCACCGCCGGCTCGCCGGTGACCAGGTCAAACTCAAAGCCGTGCCAAGGGCAGCGCAGGATTTCGCCCGGCCGCTCGACGACAATCTCCTCCCGCCGTGTGCCATCGGCGTAGCCGGTGATGCAGCCGAATTCGAGCCGCGCGCCCATGTGCGGACAGCGCCCGGAAAACGCCTTCAAGCTGTCATCAGGCAGGCGGGTGAGGACCACCGTGGAGCGCCCCACTTTTACAGGGTGCAATGCGCCCACCGACACGTCGCCGGCGGCACACACGTCGTGAGCGCGCGGCATTACTCGGCCGCCATCTTCTGCGCGCCGGGGATGGAAAAGCCGTACATCTCCGCCGCGTTCTTCCAGAGGATCTTCTCGCGCAGCGTCTGCGGCAACGACCGCGGGATCGCAGCGTCAGGATCGTCAAAGTCAAAGTGCGGATAGTCGGTGGCGAACACCAAGATGTCCTCGGTGCCCATGAGGTCGACCACCTTCAAAAGCTGGTCGGTGGAGATGTCCTCCGTCGGCTGGGTGGCGAGGCGCAGCCGCTCCCGCGCATGCTGGCTGGGCAGCTTCTTGATCCAGGGCACTTCAACGCGGCCCTGGCGGTACTCCCGGTCCATGCGCCACATCACGTGGGGCAGCCACGAAAACCCGCCCTCCAGCATGATGAAGCGCAGGTTGGGGAACTCGTCGAACACGCCGTTCAGGATGATGGAAATCACCTGCCCCATGATGGCGAGGGGGATCAGCGTGTGCCGCTCGATGTAGTGGAGCCCCATGCCGTAAGGGCCCTGGGCGGCGACTGTGTGATGGAAGGCGACCACCAGATTGTTGCGGTTCGCCGCCTCGAAGATGGGTCTGTAGTAGGGGTGGCCATAGGCAATGTCGTCAACCACCGGCAGCATGACCTGAACCATCTGCGGGTGCGCGGCCATGCGGTCGATCTCGCGGGCGGCGCCTTCCGGATCGCGCGCGTTCACTTGCACGGATCCCACAAAGCGCGGGTCGTACGACAGCCACTTGTCAACGACCATGTCGTTGTAGGCCGCCGCCATCGCAGAGGAGAGCCCGTACTGCATCTTCAAGATGGTCGGGTAGAAGTAGCCGGTGAGCACGGCGTAGGTGACGTCATACTCGTCCAGCACCTGGCGCTTGATGGCCGCGGGATCGGACACCGACGCGGATCCGTCGGAGTTCTTCACGTCGGCGCGGTTGCCGTTCCCTGGCGAGGTGTAGGCAAAAGGCTGGCTGAAGCCGCGCCACGCCCCTTGCGCGATCCAGTCCCGGTAGGGCTGCGCGAGGTAGGGCACCAGGTCCTTAACGCCGGCAAAACTCTCATGAACGTCCGTGTCGATCAGTGGCATCGTCGCGCTCCCCCGCGTCATCGTGAATGGCATGCCTATACCAATAAATGGAACGTTTTATTCCATTTCTAGAGAAAGTGCGTCACACCGACGAGAAGGACAATGAGGAGAAACCCCGTTTCGCCGATCACGAGTGCAAGGGGCTTCCAGCCGAGCGTCCTAAGGTCGGCAAGGTTCGTGCGCAGCCCAATGGCGGCGACGGCAATCACCAGGAATGCGGTCGACAACGCTGTCGCGGCCGCGACCACGGGCGCCGGCAAAAGGCCGAGCGAGTTGAGTGTTGCAAGGGCCAGAAAGCCTAGAAGCATGGGCGGCGGCGCGAGCCCCTTCAGCCCGCGTTGCCGCGTGCCGGCGGCAAAGACGAGCGCGACGGCGAGCACCACGGGCGCCAACAGCGCCACCCGGAATAGCTTCGTGAGCGTTGCCGTGTCGCCGGCCTCTTCGGAAATCGTGTACCCGGCGCCGACCACCTGGGCGACATCATGGATCGACCCGCCGATGACGACGCCCGCCGTCACGTCGCTGAGCCCGAATGCGCGGGTGATGAGCGGGTAAAGCACCATCGCCACCGTGGACAGAGTGGTGACTGCGATGATGGTGAAGAGCGTGTCGCGCTCGCGTGTCGGCCGGTCGGGCAGCGCCGCGGAAATGGCAAGGGCTGCAGACGCACCGCAAATGGCCGTCGCCCCGCCGGTCAATACGCCCCGTTCCGCGCCAAGGCCCATCAGCCGGCCAAGCACTGCGCCGAGCACGATGGTCGCAAGGACAGCGAAAAAGACGAGCGCGATGGGCGCGGCACCGAGCGTGGCAATGTCCTGTGCGCCAATCCGTGCGCCCAGCAGTGCCACGCCGATGCGCAACAGCGTCTTGCCGCAAAATTGGATGCCGGCCTGCGTGCGTTCCTCGCGCCCGAAAAGGTTGAGCGCCATTCCCAGAAGAAGCGCGAAGAGCATCACCGGGCCGCCGTACTCCCGGCTCACCAGCAGCGCAGCCGCTGCCACGAGCGCTGCGATGGCAACGCCCGGAAACTGCAGCGCGAGCGCGGCGCGGGCGCGTTTCAGCTCTGTGTTGCCTGCAGCGGCACTCATGGCGCGGCAAAGCCCACGTGCGCGGCAAACGCCGGCCGCGCCGCCAGGCGGCGGTAGTAGCCAAACAGGTTCGGCAGTGGCGGCGGCGCAGCAACCAGCTTCAGATAGCGATGGACTTTTGGCGCGACTGCGAAATCTGCTGCCGTCAGCTGACGGCCGGCCAAAAATTCTTGCGTGAGCGCGGCATCGAGCATCGTCATCAACGCGGCGGTTTGCGCCTGCGCTTGGGCCAGCTGATCGGCCGGGACACTGCCGGGCGCCACCACCATTTCGTGGAAAAGCCCCGACATCGCCACCTGCAAGGTGCCGAGCTGCCAATCCATCCACCGCTCGCACAAGGCGCGCTCCAGCGGATCGGACGGGATGTGGCGCCCCCCGAACGCTGCGCACAGATACCGGACGATGGTGTTGGATTCCCACAGCACTGCGTTCCCGTGCACCAGCACGGGGACCTTGCCGTTGGGGTTCTTGGCCAGAAACTCTTCGCCGTCGGTGGGCCGTGCGCCGCGCCCATAGTCTTCCCGGGCGACGGCAAGGCCGAGTTCGGCAGCGCACCACATGACCTTGCGCACATTCAGCGAGTTCGCCCGGCCCAGGACTGTCACGCTTCGGTTCAACATGGACTTGCTCTAATGCGACAAACAAGGCTATGCAATCAAAAAGCAGAACAAAACGTCCCGCTTTTGTGAATAGAGGTGCGCGATCCTCATGCTCGCCATGGGCGTCTCTGAGTTCGGCTGTGCGGATCGGCTTCAGCCAATCGAGCTGGAGATTCCCCAACCTGCGCCAGGTGAAGTGGTGGTGCGCCTTTCACGCTCGGGCGTGAACTTCATCGACGTCTACATGCGCTCAGGCATCTACAAGCGCTCCGAGACCTACAAAACGCCGCTTCCCTTGGTCTTGGGTATGGAGGGCGCAGGCGTAGTGGAGCGGCTCGGCGCGGGGGTGACCGGCTTTAGCGTTGGGGAACGCGTGGCGTATTCGCTGAGCCGCGGGTCCTACGCTCAGTTTGCCGCCGTCCCCGCCTGGAAAGTCGCCAAGCTGCCGGACGGGGTGACGGACGACCAGGCCGCCGCGCTCATGCTGCAAGGGGCGACGGCCCATTATCTCACCCACTGCGCGTATGCGCTGAAGCCGGGCGACAGGTGCTTGGTCCAAGCCGCGGCAGGCGGTGTCGGGCAGCTCCTCACTCAGCTTGCCAAGCGCGCGGGCGCTGAGGTCTTCGCCACTGTCGGGTCACCCGAGAAAGCCGAACTCGCCAAACAGCGCGGGGCTGACCACACGATCCTTTATCGCGAGGAGGACTTTCGCGAACGCGTGCTGGCACTCACCGGTGGCGCAGGCGTAGACGTCGTCTACGATTCTGTGGGAGCCGATACGATCGCCCGGTCCATCCGCTCGCTGCGGCGGCGGGGGACGTGCGTGCTGTTCGGCGCAAGCTCAGGCGTGGTCCAGTCCATCGAACCGCTGGAGCTTGCCGAGGCAGGCTCTGTCTTTTTCACCCGCCCTCACCTGGCCGACTACATGGCAAGCGCGGAGGAAATCGCCTGGCGCGCCGGCGATCTATTTGCCGCAGTCATGGACGGCAGTCTTCACGTTGCCATCGACAGGCATTTTGCGCTCAGCGAAGCGGCGGCCGCGCACCGGGCGCTGGAAGGGCGCACGACGCGCGGTAAGCTCCTTCTTGAGATTGACGACGGCGTGGCCTAATGCGCGTCGCTGCCGAAATAGATGGCGGCGATCTTTTGCGCGGTGCGGTCAAGGGCGGTCTTCAGTTCGCCAAGAACCGCATCGTTGAAGCGCGAGGCGATGATCTCCACCGCCAGGCCGGCGATGATTTCGCCTTCCGGCGAGGTCACCGGAACACCCACACCCACAACACCGTCCATGGACTCCGAGCGGTTGATGGAGACGCGCTGGGCACGGATGTCCGGCAGCGCTTTCTCAAGCTGCTGGCGCGTCAGCGTTGTGGGCGTGAGCTGCTCGAACTCCACCGCGTCCAGGAAGGGGCCAAGCCGCTGCGGGGGCATGAACGCCAGCATCATCTTGCCGACAGCAGTGGCGTAGACGGGGACGAGCGAGCCGACGCGCAGGTGAACGCGCACCGGCCGGTCGCACTCCACGCGTTCCACGTAGCGCATGCGGTGCCCGTCCAGGATGCCCAGATTGCAGGTCTCGCCGGTGTTGCGCGCAAGGGCGGCCATCGCGTCACGCACACCCCCCATCCGCGCAGAATGCCCGATGGCCCGCGCCGCCAGCGCAACGAAATCGTCTCCTAGCATGAAGCGTTTGCCGCTCATGTCGCGCTTTGCGGCGCCGGTCTCTTCCAGCTGCATCAGCATCCTGTGGGCGGACGCTTTGGGCATCCCGGAACGGGCCGAGAGTTCAGCCAGGCTGAGCGGTTCAGACGCGGCCGCAATCTCCTTCAAGAGGCCCATGGCTTTGGCGATGGCGCTGCCGGGCTTCTCCGGCGCTGCAGGATCGCTAAGGGGACGAATGTCCGCATTCACCGGATTATTCGGGAAAGCGTCATGATCGGGTCAGCGCTCCTTTCCATGCTGGTCACCCAAGCAGCCGTCGTGGCGGCATTCCTTGCCGTGCCCGTCGTTGCCCCGCAGCTTGCGCTCAGTGTTGGCATTTCGGCCCAGACCGTCGGTTACTTCACGTCCTTTGTGTTTATCGGAGCAGTCTTCGCTGCTCAATTCGCACCGCGGCTGATTGCCCGTTTCGGACCGGTCCGCGCAAGTCAGCTCACATGCATGTTTGCTGCCGCCGGTGTGCTGCTCGCCGCCTTAGGCTCTCTTCCGGCGCTTGTCCTCAGCGCGATCCTCATCGGGCTCGCCTACGCTCCCGGCAATCCGGCAAGCTCGGTCCTCTTGGCAAGAGTGACCCCGCCGGAACGGCGCGGCATCGTCTTCTCGGTCAAGCAAACGGCGGTGCCCATCGGCGCGGCCTGTGCCGGATTGCTGATCCCGCTGGTCGCCGGCCTCTCCGATTGGCGGGTCGCGCTGTTGAGCGCCGGTGCGGTGGCAACCGTGGTTGCCATCGCGGTTGAGCCTTGGCGCAGCCGGCTCGACACAATCGCACCGCTGACCGGGGCACGTGGAGAACAGCCTATGCGCACAGTCATGGCGGACCCTGCCTTGCGGCGCCTCGCCATCCTCGCGGGCGGATTTGCCGGCATCCAATTCTCCACATCCGCCATCCTTGTGACCTTCCTTGTGGACAGTGCAGGGCTCGCTCTGACGCTTGCCGGCGCCGTTTTGACCGCCGCGATGGTTCTCAGCGTCGGCGCGCGTATGGTGCTTGGCTTTGCGGCGGACCGCTTCGGCGCGCACCGCGTCCTCACCGCCATTGCTGCGGTCATGACCTTTGCCATCGTGGGCTGCATCGCCTGCGCGCTGGCCGGCGATGGCGCGCCTGTTTGGGCGACCGTCGCCGCGGCGGGGGTACTCGCCACCTGCGCCTTCAGTTGGAACGGCGTTTTCCTGGCAAGCGTGGCGAGCGCTGCTGCGCCCGGCAGCATTGGCGGCGCCACGGCCGGCAGCATGACCTGCGTTTTCGCAGGCGGTGTCCTGGGTCCGGCCGCCTTTAGCTTCGCTTCTCAGCTTGCCGGAACCTACGTCGCCGGGTTCGCAGTTCAGCTCGCGCTGGCAGGGGTTGCGCTTGCCGCACTCGCGCCGGGGCGGCGGCGCAAGGCTGAGCCCGCATGATCGGCCCGCCTCCTTCTATATTTCAATTTTCTGGACATTTCGTTCCGATTTTTTCTGGCTAAGCGATTTGTGCTATGTCAAACTTGTCAAAATCGAGATGCTGGATCACGGCACGCAACCATCCGACCGCGCCCGCAGACGGCGCGGCGTAGCCATCAACCGGGAGGTTAAGCGGATGAAAAAATTTACGATTCTGACATGTCTCGCAGCGCTGGGAGTGACCAGCGGCGTGGCACAGGCCGAAATGCGCACCGAGGACGGGTTCCCGCAGCGGCCCATCACCATCATCGTGCCCTACGGTCCCGGCGGCGGGTCAGACACGGTCGCGCGGGCCCTCGGCAATGCCATGGGCGACGTGCTCGGCCAGTCGGTGCAGGTGGTCAACAAGCCTGGCGGCGGCGGCCTTGCCGCGGTGCCGGATTTCATGACGGCGCCTAAGGACGGGTACACCATCCTCCAGGGCGTGGACATTGCAGTGGCCAACCACGTTGCCGGCAGACTGCGCGAAAGCCCTGCGGAAACGTGGTCGCCCCTTTGCGCAACGCAGATCACCTTCAGCCAAATCTATGTCCGGCCCGACGACGACCGGTTTTCGAACTTTGAGAGCCTGCTGGGCTACACCAAGCAAAATCCCGGTGAATTGACCATTGCCAACGTCGGCAATCCGGGCGTGAAAGAGTCCCTCCTCATGACGTTCATGAAGGACGAGGTGGGGCTCGACATGCGCAGCATCGCCTTCGACAAACCTTCTGAGCGATACGCATCCGTCATCGGCGGCACCGTCGACGTTTTGCTGGAGCAGCCGGGTGATGTGCGCAGCTTCGTGGAAGCCGGCCAGCTAAAGCCCGTGCTCACCTTCTTCAGCGAGCGCCCTGCGGCCTTCAGCGAAGTCCCCACCCACCAGGAAATGGGGGCAACCTTCGACCCGCTTTTGCGCTTCCGCGGCTTCTTCCTGCATCCGGACGTGCCTGAGGAACGGCGCGCACTCCTCGCTGAGGCCTGCGAGGCGGCCTTCCAGTCGGAAGACTATCAGACCTTCAACAAGTCCAAATACATGGACCTGGTGGACAGCTACCGCGGTCCGGACGCATTCAAGACGATGCTGTCCAACGAGATCGAGCTTTACCGCGTCGCCTTCGAGAAGGCTGGCCTTTAGGGCGAGTCCCCCCTCACACACGCGACCTCGGCGGCACAATCGTGCCGCCGACCAAAACTTGACGAAGGGGTCACTATGGAACGCTCCGAGCGGGCAGGCGTACTCGCCGAATACGCCCTTTGGCTGACCCTTGCGGTCTTTTTCTTTGTTTACAGCTTTGAGTTTGCCGACCCGAATTCGCCAAACATCATTTCAGCAGAGGTTTGGCCGCGTATCTTCGCGGTGGTCGTCGCCATTGTTGCAACCATCTACACAGCGGAAAAGCTGAGCGCGAAAGTCGAAGCGCTCGAACGGCCAAAGATCACCTTGGCCGGGATCCTCGGTTTTGCTCAGCTGGTCGCCGCACCGCTGGTTTACGCTTACCTTCTGCCGCGCGCCGGGTTTTTCGTGGCGACGCCGCTGTTTCTCGTGGCGCAACTCGTTGCGCTGGGGGAACGCAGACCCGCCGTCATCGCAGCGGTTGCGGCAGGTGTGTTTGCACTGGTCTGCATCGTCTTCACCACCGTCTTTTACGTTGCACTGCCGGTGGGCAACTGGCCGGCCTTTTACGACATCAACAACGCAATCGTCTCGGCGCTCAGGTAGACCATGGAACAGTTTATCGGCGGCGCCAGCCTCCTTTTCACCGATCCTACAGCCTTGACCTTGTTCTTTGCCGGTCTGTTGGGCGGCATGTTGTTTGGCTGCGTGCCGGGGATCAATCTTTTGACCCTCGGCGCGGTGATCTTGCCCTTCACCGCAACCATGAAGCCCGAGCACGCCATCATGCTTTACAGCGTGATCTACTGCTCTGGTGTCTTTGGCGGCGCAATCACCGCCA
>JBCDFB010000002.1:0-25025 GCA_039178655.1 Pseudomonadota bacterium
CCTCCCGGTGCGCGTTGCGCATAGTGCTGAAGCGGGACCGGTGGTGCTTGAGGCGCCGGAGCGCGAGACGGCGGTGCGCTACCGCGATGCCACCGCCCGCCACCGTCTCAATGACGGCGTGACCTATTACGATCCGCTCCGGCCGGCTCCCGAGCTGCGCGCGGATCGCCGGGCTGAAAGGATGGTGAATGAGCGCGATGGCGTCACAATCGGCCTTCCCGACCGGGGTTTCTGGAGCATCGTCTTCGCCGTCATTTTCCTCACGGTGGTCTTCTTCGCGTTCCGCTTTGGGCTCCGACCGAACATTGTCATCTCGTCCCCGCAAGAGGGCCGGCGCGCAAAAGTCCGGCGCATCGGGGCACCCGGCGCAAGCGGCCGGCCGGGTGGCGGTGCGGTGCCAAGTGGCCTTGAGAAGATCGCCGCCATCGCCGACCGCCGCGAGGCTCTCGTTGCTCTTGCCCAAGCAGTGCTTGCTCGCGCGCTCGATGCCAATGGCCTTCTTCCCGGGCGGAGCTGGACCATGCGCGATGCCGTGGCACGCATCCCGGCGGCCTGGCCGCACCGCGAACGTCTGGCATCGCTGGCGTTTGCCTCCGAAGTTGCCCATTTCGGCGGACGCGACGTATCGGAGCCAGCGTTTCAGGCTCATTTGGCCGACGCCACAGAGATCCTGAGAGCGGATCAGGAATGAGCGTCCTGCGCCAGTCATCGGGCCGCTCGCCATCCACGACGGCAATCATTGCTGGCGCAGTCGCGCTAGGTCTTGTCGCCGTCGTGGTTTGGTTCGGCCTGTTCGCGCGCGGTGCGCCGCTGCAGCGCTCTCCGGTAGGGTTCGATGGTCTCGCCGTTTGGCTTCGCGCTGAAGGATTGAATGCGCGCCCCTATGAGGGTTGGACCAGCATCGATAACGCCCTGGTCGGCCTGCGTATTCTTCCGCTCTTTGATACCGTGCTCGACCAGGCGCGAAGGCGGCCTGCGAATGCCGAGGAGCTTCTCGTCCAGCAGAGCGAGGTGGACGTCTCCGGCTGGGTCGTTCGCCGCAAGCTGAGCCGGCTGCCCACTTTATTGGTCTTGCCGAAGTGGCGCACCAGCATGCGGCTTTCGAACCGCGCCCACCCTGACTTTCTGGTCGATGAGGCGAGCCTTTCGCGGCTCCTCAGGGCTGTTTCGCCGGAGCTCGGCAGGGTCTCGCGGTCTGGCGAGGCGTTCGCATCCTTCCCTGTCGCCGGCGACCCTGAGGGGCCGGACGCGACGCTTTATGCCCCTCAAACCGCCACGGCCGGGCCGTGCGAGCCGTTGGTGGGGACACGCGAGGCGATGGTCCTGGGCCGCTGCCAGGCGCCGGTGCGCATAGCCCGCGGACCCGGCGAGGGGGCGCAATTGCTGTCCTTTCACCTCCTCGTCGACCCCGACCTCATGAACAACCACGGCCTCAGGCTGGGTGACAACGCGGGCGTAAGCGCCGAAGTAATCAACGAACTGAGCAGTGGCCTCGTGGTTCTCATCGATTACACAACGGCGCTTATCCCTTTCCAGAACGATGCGGTGCGCCGCAGGGATCTTGAATGGTCGGACCTCCTGCGCTTTTTCGGCGAGCCGTTCCGGTTCCTGTGGGTCGGGCTTGCCGGCCTTGCGGCTCTTGTGCTGTGGCGCAGCTTCGTGCGTTACGGAGCCCCGCTGCCCAGGCCAAGCCCGCACACAGCATCAAAAAACGTTGCCATCGACGCCAAGGCAAGGCTCCTGCGGCTGTCCGGCCATGATGGAGACGTGATCGCCGCCTACGTGGATGCGCGCCTCAAACGGCTTGCGCAGGACGTTCTCGGACCCAAAGCGCGAACGGCGGATGCTGCGTTAAATGCGTTGATCACGCGCTTGCAGCGGCAGGACGAAGGTTTGGCAAACGCGCTGTCTTCGGCAGCCGGCGTTGCAAAAAGGGTGGACCTCGGCGTGAGCACCGCTGAAATGGCAGAGGCGCTCGATCGTTTCGAGAACGTGGTCGAAAAGGTGCTTGATGACTTTGGACGAACTCGCCCGCGCGCTTGAGGCGGTGCGCACTGAGATCGGCAAGGCAGTCCACGGGCAGGACGGCGTCGTCGATCTCTTGCTCACTGCAATCGTTGCGCGCGGCCATGTTCTTCTGGAAGGCCCGCCCGGGACGGCCAAAACGCTCTTGGCCCGCAGTTTTTCCGCCGCGTTCGACCTGGAGTTCGGTCGTATCCAGTTTACGCCGGACCTCATGCCTGGCGACGTTCTGGGGGCCAATGTGTTCGACTTCCGCACCTCAGAGTTTCGCCTCACCAAGGGTCCGGTGTTCACCGACATATTGCTCGCCGATGAGATCAACCGCGCCCCGCCGAAGACCCAGGCAGCGCTGCTTCAGGCGATGAACGAGCGGCGCATCACCATTGATGGCGTCGATCATGCGCTCGGCGATGAATTCTTCGTTGTCGCCACCCAGAACCCCATCGAGCAGCAGGGCACCTATCCGCTGCCCGAAGCGCAGCTCGACCGGTTCCTCTTCAAAGTGCTGGTGCAGTATCCGGCGGAAGTCGACGAGCTTGAAATCCTGCGCCGGCACGCTGCCGAGCCGCTCGACATTAACGAGCGGGCAGGCAGGGTTGTGAGTGCCGTGGGCCGCGATGTCCTGTCGGCCGCCCACAACCTTGCTGACGCCATCCGGCTCGACGACGACATCCTTGCCTACATTCTGGCGCTCGTGCGGGCGACGCGCGTGAGCCCGGAGATCCTGCATGGGGCTTCCACACGCGCCGCTGACGACCTCGCCGGCGCCGTGCGGGCTGCAGCCGCGGTAGCGGGCCGGGACTACGCAATTCCGGACGATGCCAAACTCCTCTTCCTGCCCGTGCTGCGCCACCGGATCGTGCTGGGACCCACCGCGGAGATTGAGGGGCGGACGGCTGACGGGGTGCTCGCCAACATTCTCGAACAGGTCGACGCGCCGCGCTGATGCGTCCCTCACTCCGCCTTCTCACGCTGGCGAGTGTGTTGTTGGCGGTCTCCATCGTCTTCGTCGCGCTCGGCAATCCTTTGCGCGGACTTCTCCCGTTCCTGTGGTTAGGGCTGGCAGTTCTTCTGCTTGCTGATCTTGCTGTGTCCCTTTCCCGCGCCGTTGGTGTCGACGCAGTAGCGCCGCGCGAACTCTTCGTGGGTGAGACCGGGCTCGTCAGATTGCAGCTTGCGCCGGCGCGACCTCAGCTCACCTGCCGGATCAACTGGCCGGAGGGCCTCGACGGGCCGGCCGAAGCGGCCGCAGACGAGGCTGGCGTGATCCAGTTGCCTGTGAAGGCGCGCCGACGCGGATCGTTCGCGCTGGACCGCAGTTGGTTTTCCTGGCCCTCGCGCATCGGCCTTTTGGATGTTGTCCGCCGTGCCGATCTCGGCCTCACCATCAAGGCCGTTCCCAGCATTCGCCCTGTGGTGTCGGGTACTATCGACGCGAAAGTGCGCTCAACACTCTTTGGCCTCAAAGAGGTCTCTGCGATCGGGGAGGGGTCCGAGTTTCACCAGCTCCGAGAATTCACCAAAGGAATGGATATCCGCTCCATCGACTGGAAGCAGTCGGCCCGGCACCGCCAGCTTCTCGCCAAGGAGACGCGCGCGGAACGCAACCACCACGTCATCGTCGCGCTCGACAACGGCTATCTCATGCGCGAGGAGATCGACGGGGTTGCCAGAATCGATCATGCGGTCCACGCCGCGCTCGCCACCGCGTGGGCGGCAGCTCTTGGCGGTGACCTCGTCGGCCTCTTTGTCTATGACGCTGTGCCACGCCTGTTCGTTCCGCCCGAACCTGGCCGCAAGGCCTTTCCGCGGCTGCGCTCCCACACCGCTGACCTTGCGTACGTGTCGCGGGAGACGAACCACACGCTCGCCATGGCATCACTGATGGCCAAGACGCCGCGCCGTTCGCTGATTATCGTGTTCACCGATTTCGTGGATCCGACGACCGCCGAGCTTTTGGTGGACAACGCCGCCGTTCTCAATCGCCGCCACGTGGTGGTGATGGTGGCCATTGCCGACCCCGCGCTGAGAAGGCTGGCCTGGCAGGCCCCCGACAGCCTGGACGATGTGGCCCGGGCTGTGGTGGGAGATGAGTTGATCCGCGAGCGGGCCGTCGTCATGGAACGCCTCGCCGGCCTCGGCATCACCGTGATCGACGCGGAGCCCAGGGCGCTGACGCCGAGACTCGTCTCCACCTACCTCGACATTAAAGCCCGCGAGGTGATCTGAGGTGGACGGCGCTGAGGAAGGCATGATCCGCTCAGCGCGCTTCAGGGCCGAGCGCGAGGGTGATTGGCGTCGGCTGGAAGCCCTCGTCACCACGGTCGATAAGCGCGGTCTGCGCGCGTTGTCCTTCGAAGACGCCGAGGCGCTTGCAACGCTTTACCGCCGCGCCGTCAACTCGCTTGCCGTGGCACGCGAGATCTCGCTTGACCGCTCACTGCTCACCTATCTGGAGGTGCTGTGCGCCCGCGCCTACCTCGCGGTGTATGCTCCGACGGAGAGCCTCGGCGGCCTTTTTAGGCGCTTCTTTCAGCTGAGCGCGCCAGCTGCCGTCCGCCGCTGCTGGGCCGAGATCCTTGTTGCCGCGCTGGCGCTGCTGCTTGGTGGACTGACCGGATACGCCCTGTTTTTTGAGAACCCCAGCTGGTTCGACGTCATCGTACCGCGCGATTTCGGTGACCCGCGGGGTCCTGAGGCGACCCGCGAGGATCTCCTCGGCGTCATCTACGATAAGAACGAAACCACTCTCGACGCGCTTGGCGCGTTCGCCTCCTACCTTTTCTCCAACAATGCGCGAATTGCGATTTTCGCCTTCGCTCTCGGGGCGTTCGGGGGGCTGCCGACGTTCCCGCTCGTCTTCTACAACGGCACAATCATCGGGCTGTTCGCAGCCCTTCATGTGGACCGCGGCGTGGGTCTTGACCTTTTCGGCTGGCTCTCAATCCACGGTGTGACGGAGCTTGGGGCCGTGGTGCTCGCCGCGGGTGCTGGCCTGTCGCTGGGCCGTGCGGTGCTCTTTCCTGGCCGGCTGAGGCGCGCTGATGCGCTCAGAGCGGCGGCGGGCGATGCAGTCAAGGTCGCGCTGGTCGCCGCGCTGATGCTGGTTGCGGCGGCGCTGCTGGAGGGCTTTGGCCGGCAGCTCATCACCGACACGACAACGCGTATTCTCATTGGCTGGGGTGTCGGCGCGCTGTGGCTCATCTGGTCTATGGGCGGGCGCAAGCGATGAAGCTTTGGCGCCGAAAACGCAAAGGGACCCGGCGCGGGCTGATCACCGACTTCATGCCGCCGGAAGGCGTGCCTCTCATTTTTCAGGTCGCCCCGCTCGGCGCCCGCGCCATGGCGCAGACCATCGATCTTTTGCTCACGCTCGCTTTCGCAGCGTCTTTCGTCGGCCTACTGGCTCTCAGCCTCAACGCGCCATGGGCTTTGCTGCAGACGCTGGGCGCGCTCATCTTCTTCGCGATCCGCACGCCGTACTATGTGATTACAGAGCTTTTGTGGCAGGGGCGCACGCTCGGCAAATCCATCACCGGGCTGCGCGTGATCAGCGCTGACGGCCGCTCCCTCGGCGCAAAGGCAATCGCCATCCGCAACCTGATGAAAGAGGCCGAGGTCTTTACGCCTCTCACCCTCCTCGCTGTCGCTCAAGACCTGTCGCCGTTCTGGCGCATCGTCACAGTGGTCTGGCTCGGCTGCATCATCGCGGTGCCGCTTCTTTCACCCAAGCGCCAGCGGATCGGCGACATTGCCGCCGACACCGTCGTGATTGCCGAGCCCAAGGCGCTCCTGCTGCCCGACCTTGCTGCGGCGCCGGTGGAAGCTGCGGCGGAGCGGTTCCCCTTCCTGCCGCACAACCTTGAGCACTACGGCGTTTACGAGCTCCAGACGCTGGAGGGGCTGTTGCATGCGCCCCCCACCGTCTCCCACGCCGCCGCCGAGCGTCGCGCGCAAACGCTTGCAAGCGTCGTCGAAATGATCCGGCGTAAGATCGATTACGCCGAGGCCGTTCCACAACACGAGCACGACGCGTTTCTCAAAGCATTTTACGTGGCGCAGCGCCGGCACCTGGAGCAGCGGCAACTCATGGGCGAGCGACGCGCTGATAAGTTTCATAAGCAAACGCCGGCTGTGAGTGGCACCGAGCCGTCGTAGTGAAGCCGGCATTTTGACGGTGTGCACCGCCGCGGACTTGCTGCTAGGCTGAGCGCCGGTGTGGCGCGCAATGCCGAAGCGGCGGGCGCCAGCGCTTAGGAGGGCCGTCCATGTCCGATAACCAACCAGGCAGCGTGCCCGCGAGCGGCTCTTCAACCCCATCAGCGGTGCTGCCGGACGCCATGCCGTCTTTTGGCGTTGTCGGCGTGTTGAAAACGTCGTTCAGCGTCTACTCCAGCCGGTTTATAATCATCACATTTGTCGTTCTGATCGCTAATTCGCTTACTTACTTGGCCGAATACTTTAATCCAGATCAGAGTCTGGCCGGCGGGGGTGTCGCATCGTTCAGCGCGTTTCTCATATCAATCATCGCGAGCTTTGTGGCGTTCTCTCTGTCGACGGCCTTTGTCGTTCAAATCTCCTTCGACGCGAAGATGGGCAGGCGGACGTCGAGCGGAGTAGTTTTGAAGAAAGTGTTCGCTCAGTTTCTTCCGCTCATCCTGATGTCGGTCGTTGCGAGCATTGTCATCAGTGTCGGCTTTCTGGCGCTCATCTTGCCAGGCCTTTATCTTCTGGGGATGCTCGCGGTCTACGTTCCGGCGATCGTTGTTGAGCGAAAAGGCTATGGAGCGTTCAAGCGCAGCGCTGAGCTGACGAAGGGATACCGCTGGCCGGTCATTGGGGCGATCGTCATCCTTTACTTGATGGTCGTCATCGTCGCCGCAATGGTTGTCGGTCTGATCACCGGGCTTGTCGACGTGGTGGGCATTGTCCCGATCTTCATCCTCGCTGCGCTGATCGAAGCGGTGCCTACGGCGATCCTGGCCGTCGCAACCGCGATGATGTACGCGCGGCTGCTCGAGATCAAAGAGGGCGTCGCCGTCGACGATATCGCAAAGGTCTTCGCCTAGCGGGATATGCGCTAAAGAATTGAGCGTTAGACGACGTGCTCTGTGAGGATGCAGCGGCAGTCCATCTCGTACTCAAGGTTCACCACGGGGGGGCGCGCATAGTGCCAGATGAGGCCGTGCCGTGCCGCCCCGCGCGCTTCAATCTCAGGTGCCATGACGTGGTGAATGTCGTGCACCGTGTATAGCTGCGTCGCCGTGACATCTGACCAGCCGGCGCCAAGCGCGGAAAGGCGGCGCTCCATCTCGCCAAGGACCCAGCGCGCTTTCTCTGCGATGCCTTCCGCTGAGAGATCACCCAGGCGCACGGTGTTGTTGCGGTAATCGCCCTGGCCCTCCGGCGCTTCCCCGCTGCCGGCAACCTGGAAGGTCGTGCCCGGGCGTTCTGACGGGATGGTGTAGGCGAACGCGTAAAAGGAGGGTGTCGGCGGTTCGTTTACCTCGGGGCAGACGTTCGACCGCGCCACGGGGTTCACTCCGCCGCGAAATATCCCCCACCGCTCAAGCGTGCCAACATAGACTTCGTTGAAGGCCCGAAAGCCTTCCTCGGTGAACTGACCTGGAGAGCGCAACTCACACCCACAGAACGCTGTGAGCGGCCGGCCGATCCTGCGCAGGTGTTCTTCAATGCGCGTAAAGCCCTCCTCCAGCGGAACCGGCTGCATAAAGGTCACGCGTTCGATGGCGTGGCCGGGCAGTGCGACGACCCCGGCAGAGTATTGGAAGACACCAGGAACGTAGGCGTAGCCTCCATCCGGCATTGGGGCGATAGCGCTCATTGCTGGCCTCGTTTATTCGCAGTCATGCGTAGTTGACGACCATGAACTTCACGTCCGTCATCTCCTCCATCGCGTCGCGCGTCCCCTCCCGGCCAAAGCCGGAATCGCGCCAGCCTCCAAAAGGCATGTTGTCGACACGGTAGATCGGCACGTCGTTGATCATGAGGCCGCCCACATCCCACGTCTCAAGAGCACGGAATGCGGCACGAATGTCGTTGGTGAAAAAGCCCCCCTGCAGGCCGTAGCGCGAGGCTGCAGCGCGGGCGATCCCGTCTTCGACGGAGGCAACGCGCGTGAGCGTCATAACCGGACCGAAGACTTCCTCGCACTCCACCTTCATGTCGGGGGTTGTGTCCGTGATCAGCGTGGGGGCGACAACGGCTCCCTGCCGGGTCCCACCAATGAGCGTGCGTGCGCCGCCGTGCTCAGCCTCGCGGATCCAAGCTTCGATGCGCTTGGCAGACCCCTCATCGATGACCGGGCCCACGTCGACACCCTCGTCCATGGGGTCACCCACCCGGCATTGGGCCAGACGGTTAAGCAGCGCGGTCTCAAGGTCGTCGGCGATCGCTTCATGGGCGATGATGCGCTGAACACCGATGCAGTACTGCCCCCCATAGACAACCCCGCCGCGCACGCAGCGCGCCGCCGCAAAAGCAACATCAGCGTCCGGCGCGACCACCACCGCGCCGTTGCCGCCAAGTTCCAGGGTGACCTTTTTCTTGCCGGCGATCGCTTTGATGTGCCAGCCGACCCGCGCGCTGCCGGTGAAGGTCACCATCGCGATCCGCTCGTCTCGCACCATGTCTTCGGCCGCGGCGACGTCGCAATGGACCACCGAGAGCGCACCTTCGGGAAGCCCAGCCTCAGCCAGAATCTCAGCGAGGAAACGGCTGGTGAGCGGCGTCTGGGGCGCGGGTTTCAGGACGACTGTGTTGCCCGTGGCGATGGCCGGAGCGACCTTGTGGAGCACAAGGTTGAGCGGGAAGTTGAACGGGGTAATGGCAAGGATCGGGCCGATGGGGAAGCGCCGTGCAATCCCCACGCGCCGGCCAAGTCCTGCCAGCGCGTCAAGATCGGTTGAGGACAGGTCGAGCGATTGTCCGTCGGCTCGTGCTGTCTGGTACTCGAACACGGCGCTGTCGACGTCGAGCGGGACCTCGTAGCCGGCGAAGGCGCGCGCCTCGCGTGCGGCATTGCGCAGGTTGAACAGCGAGCGGGAGACCTCGCCCCTTGCATCGTAAAGCGGTTTGCCGGCCTCGCCGGCGATCAGCCGTGCCACCTCTTCGCGCCGTGCGTCGATCAGCGCTGCGGCCCGATCCAAGATGTCGGCGCGCACGAACCGGGGAAGGCGGCGCATGGTGTGAAAGGCCTCGCTCGCACGACCGATTGCACGCTCCACGTCGTCAGGTCCGGCGATAGGCATCTCGCCGATCACACGCCCATCGTACGGGCTCGTGATCACTTCCATCCGGGGCAAAGTGTTTGCCGCGCTGATGTCTGCCGCGCTCATGGCCGTCCTTTCGCTCAGGGGGCCGTCAGGCGCCGATGTAGGCTTCGCGGACCTCAGAGGCCGCGGCGAGGTCATCTGAAGGGCCGGAGATGGTGATGCGGCCCTGGTCCAGAACGTATCCGCGGCCGGTCAGCTCCAGCGCGGTCATGACGTCCTGTTCGACGAGAAGAATGGTCGTGCCTTCCCGGTTGATGTCCAAGAGCGTGTCGGACAGGAGCTCAACCGCACGGGGCGCCAAGCCCAGCGACATCTCATCAATCATAAGGAGCCGCGGACGGCTCATGATCGACCGGCCGATCGCGCACATCTGCTGCTCGCCGCCGGAGAGGGTGCCCGCGTCCTGGTGCGCACGTTCCCGCAGCCGCGGAAACATCTCCATGACCCGATCAAGGTCGCGTGCGGTCTGAGGGTCCTTCGGATTGCGCAAGTATGTGCCCATCAACAGGTTGTCGCGCACGCTCATGGTGCGAAAGAGGCGCCTGCCTTCGGGCACTTGTGCGATGCCGGCCGAGAGCACGCGCGCTGGGCCGGTGTTCGTCAGGTCCTCGCCCGCGAGCCGCACCGACCCGCTGCGGGCCTCGATAAGGCCGGAAACGGTTTTCAAAAGCGTCGTTTTGCCGGCGCCGTTGGAGCCCAGCAGGCACACCATCTCGCCCTCATTGACCGAGAGATCGACGCCCCACAGGATCTGGATGTCCCCGTATCCGGCTTCTAATCCCTCGATCGAGAGCAACGGTTCAGACATGGGCAATGCCCATCCGTTCCGCCTCCGCGCGCGCGTAACGGTTGCCGAGGTAAGCTTCGATGACGTTGCGGTCGCGGGTGATGTCAGAGGTCGTGCCTTCCGCGATCTTCGCGCCGTGGTGAAGGACCACGATCCGCTCGCAAAGGTTCATCACCACCTTCATCAGGTGCTCGATGATGAGGATGGTGACACCCCGCGCGGCGACCTGCCGTATGAGATCAAGCGCAACGTCGATCTCAGCCGGATTGAGCCCTGCGTTCACCTCGTCGAGCATCAGGACCTTGGGGTCCATGGCAAGGCTTTTGGCAAGCTCCAAGCGCTTGCGGCCGGCAAGGGTCAACTCCGACGCGCGCGCCTTCGCAGCGTCGCCTAGGCCCACGAACTCCAGCGCTTCCATGGCCTTACCCTGCGCGGCCGCAATATCAGGCGCATTTGCTGCGAAGGTGGCAGGTGCCATCACGTTTTGCAGCACCGTCATCTCCGGAAACGGCTGAACGATTTGGTAGGTGCGCGCCAGCCCAAGCCGCGCGATGCGATGGGGCTTCAGCCCGTCAATGCGCGCGCCGTTGAAGGTGACTGTGCCCGCGGACGGGGCAAACACACCCGTCACGACGTTCACGAGCGTTGTCTTGCCCGCACCGTTCGGACCGATGAGCCCCACCACCTCGCCCGGAGAAAGGGTCATGTCCACATCGTCGAGCGCAGTGAGGCCACCGAAGCGACGCGAAAGGCCCGTGATGCGCAAAAGCTCGCTCACGTCGCCTTCCTCCTCAACGAGAGGGATGGTGCTTTGGCCGCTTTTCGATCCCCCTGGCGGATGAGGCCCAACAGCCCATTGGGCAGGAAGAAGATGAGGATCACGATTATGATCCCGAGCGCCGCGGCGTGGACCTGCAGGAGGTTGCGCCACACAATCTCTTCCATGGCGAGAAACAGGATCGCGCCGATCACCGGGCCAAGGACCGTGCCTGCGCCGCCCAGAAGTGCCATCACGACCGGCTTCACTGAGGTGAGTACGCTGAAGACGTCCGGCGGTTCAATGTAAAAGACCCACGACGCGTAGAGCGCACCGGCGCCCCCCACCAACACCGCCGACAGCGTGAAGCCGATCACCTTGTAGAGTGTGGTGTCCACACCCACCATCGCCGACGCGTCTTCATTTTGCCGGATGCACTGGAGGCCAAATCCGAGGCGCGACGCCTTCACAGCGTAGTTCATCAGGAGTGCGAGCGCGGCGAAAACCAGCATCGACCAGAAGAAGAGGCGCGCCTGCGCGTCCACCGGAATGCGGATGATGGGAAGGTTGAGGCCCATGCCCCCGCCCGTCAGCGACGTCCAGGAGGTGGCGATCTCCAGCAGCACCTCAGCAACAACCAGTGAGGCTATTGCAAAGTAATGGCCCTTGAGATGGAGGATAAGCATCCCAAGTGCGGCCGCGAAGAGCGCTGCGACCACCGACGCAACAGCCCAGGCCACTGGCATCGGCACGCCTTGTCCCTGAAGGATGGCGCCTGTGTATGCGCCAAGGCCGAAGAATGCCGCGGTGGCGAAAGATGGATACCCTGCGTAGCCACCAATCACGTTCCAGGAGAGGGCAAGCACGCAATACATCGCCCCCATGGTGCCGAGGCGAAGAAGATAGTTGTCCCCCAGCAACGGCAGGCATGCGACCAGTGCAACGGCCGCCGCGCCGAGCGTGATGGGGAGAGCGTGCCGGTTCACTCGTAGCCTTTCCGGCCCATGATGCCAGTGGGCTTGAAGACAAGGAGCAGGATAAGAAGGACGAAAGCGATTGTGAGCCCGTGCTCAGGACCGATGAAGAGTGCGCCGAAGCTCTCAATGACGCCGAGCGCAAGGCCGCCCACCATGGCGCCCGCCACACTGCCGAGGCCGCCGAGCACGCAGACCACAAATGCAATGCCCAAAAATTCCGTCGAGTTGAGCGGCGAAATGGGAAAGACCAGCGCGAGGAGGCTCCCGGCGGCTCCTGCCATCATCGCGCCGAGGCCAAAAGTAATCGCATAGATGCGGGGCACGTTGACGCCCATGAGCGCTGCGGCTTCGCGGTCCATCCTCACGGCGACAATGGCGCGCCCTATCCGGCTTTTCGACAAGATAACGAAAAGGAGTGCGGTGAGACCCAAAGCGAGGATCATCGCAAGGAGCCGCTCCAACGGCACGATGAGGTTGGCCACCTCAACGCTGCCGAACGGGTTTTCCAGTCGGACCGAGCGGTAGTCGGCGGAGAAGGCGAGCAGGATGGAGTTATTGAGCAAAAGCTCCAGGCCGAACGTGAGCACCAGCGTTGTGAGAACCGGCGCGCCCATTACTCGGTTGATGAGCCCTTTTTGGACAAGGTAGCCGAGCGCAAACAGTGCAGACCCAGCGATTGCAACCGAGAAAAACGGGTGCAGCCCCAAGTGAAACCAGGCGAAGTAGGCAATGTAAGAGCCCAGCACGACAAAGCTGCCGTGCAGGATGTTGATGACGTTCAGCACGCCCCATACCAGCGAGAACCCCACGGCGATGCACGCGTAGAGGCCGCCAAGAAGAAGGCCGTTCAGAAGGATCTGCAGGTAAAGCATAGAGCTCGCGCCACCCGGGATGGGAGCGTCGGCAGCGGACCCGCATTGGCGTCGACGCGGGTCCGCATCCGACTTTACTCAATCGCGCCGTAGTTCATCTCCGCTTGCTTCACGGCCTCCGGATAAACCACCTTCGGCGCGCCATCCTGGATCTGGAAGATGGGCGGGTCCAGGGAGGTGATCTGTCCGGTCTCCCCAAAACGGACTGGCCCGTAGAACGTCATCACATCCATGGCCGCGAGTGCATCGCGCACGGCGGAAGGATCGGTACTGCCCGCCGCACCGATGGCGAGTTCGAAGATCACGCCGGCCGCGCTTGCAGATGCCTCCGCGTAGTCCGGCAAGGCGCCGTACTCTTCCTCAAACGCTTCCACATAGTTTGCGGTTGTGCCGAACGTCCCTTCGCCATCGTAGGAGACAGCGGGGTGCCACCAGGCCGCCGACGAAACGTTCTGCGCGCCGTCGCCAGTAGCCTCAATGAACTCCTTGTACGCGGGACCGGCGATCATGGTGAGCACGGTGGGTTCAATGCCAAGGTCGCGCATCTGTTGGCGCACCAGAATGAGGTCATTGATGTAGCCGGTGACGAACACCCAGTCCGGCTGGCTCTGGCGCATGAGCGTGATGGCCGACGCGTGGTCCATGGTGCCGATGGCAAACTCATCGAAGGAGACCACTTCCAGGTCCTTGGCCTTTGCCGAAGTCTCCATTTCTCGCGCAATGGCGAGCGGGAAGAGGTCGTTCCGGGCATAGATCGCAACGGTCTCCACGCCTTGATCGGCGCCGGTCACAATGGCCGCAAGCGGGTCTGTGAGCGTGGAGTTCGGCGTAAAGGTGCCGAAGAGGTACTGGTAACCTTGGTCGTAGACCTGCGGGGACGATGCGGTCGGCGCAATGGTCGGGATCTGGTAGCGCTCAGACACGCTGGACGCCGCCTTGGCAGCGCCGGAACCGAACGGCGAGAACAGGAAGTCCACTTCCTCCTCGGTGATCAGCCGCTCTGCGGCCTGCACGGCTCTCGGCGTGTTTGACTCGTAGTCGACGTAGACGATCTCCACCGGAACGCGCTCACCGCCGACATTAATGCCGCCCTCAGCATTGATGGTTTTGGCCCAAAGGTCGTAGCCGCGCTTTTGCTTCAAGCCTTCGGGCGAAAGGCCACCGGTGAGCGGCAGCGGCGCTCCGATGCGGATGACCTCACTGTCGGCATTTGCCGTGCCTGCTGCGCCAAACGTTGCAAAGCTGGCGAAGAGCGCGGCGGCGGCAAAACGCGATGCACCGAGCCTCAGTGTTCGTCCCACCATGTGTCTGGGCATGGGCTCTCCCCTTCGTCATCTCAGGATAGGGAGAAATGTTGAGCCAACTGCGCGTGCCTGGGAAGACAAAATTCCGATGCGCCGTGTTGCAGTTAGTGCAACACACACGTGTCGCTGGAGGCAGAAACTATGGCAGTCAGCAGTGCCCGTGCGGCAAGGCTGAGTTCGTACTGGGTGCTTTTGCAAAACTGTGCAGACGCCTCGGCAAACTCCCGCTCCTTCAGCGGGATGCCCACCAGATTGCCTGCCCCCGCCGCGTGGGCGAACGCAAAGTGGGGCAGGAACGCCACCCCCATACCGTGCAGCGCAAACTGCCGGACCATATCTATGGAGTTGGTCTCCAACCGCACGCGCAGAACCACGCCGTGTGCCTTCATTGCGCGGTTGACGATGTTGCGAATGCCGAAGGTCTGGTCCGGCAGGCCGACGGGGTGAGGTGCAAGATCCCACAGCGCCAGCTGCCCGCGCGTGGACAAAGGGTGTGTTGCCGCAACGACGGCGAGCAGCGGTTGCGGGAGCCGGTGGATAGTCTCCACGTCAGGCCGCGGGCGCGGCTGGAAGGCGATGCCGAAGTCGCACCGGTGAGTGGCGACGGCTGCCATAACATCGTCGGCACCCATCACCGTCACCTCGTAGGTGATGCCTGGATGCTTGCGGGAAAACTCAGAGATGGCCGCGGGCAGAAAGCCGCCAAGCATGCCTTCAACGCAGGCAAAGGACACGTGGCCCCTTTCCAGACGTTCAAGCTCTGTGATGGAGGCCTTGAGCCGCTCAAACTCGCGGGTGCGGCTCTGGACGAAGCGGGCAAGGATCTCACCGGCGGGCGTCAGCTTGATCCCTTGTGCGTTGCGCAGGACAAGCTGGACCGAGAGTTCGTGCTCCATGCGTGCGATCTGCCGCGACACGGACGAGGCAGACATGCCGAGCCTTTCGGCGGCTTGCCGGATAGAGCCGGCCTGCGCGACCTGGGAGAAGATCACATACCCAACCTCGACGATGGTCGGTCCTCCTTCCTGGAGCCTTGCACGCGCCTGCGAAAGCGCCAGAGGCTCAGCGTTTCCCCCCGCCCGCGGGTCATGGGACGCTAGATGAACCCATCAGAGTTGCAATTGGCACTTACTCGCGCTGGCGCGCCTTTGATTTCGTGCGTCGTCCAACCCGGATCATGGACTGGCGCGCGGCACTCTCCAACCACCAAAGCCAGCAACGTAGCAATTGCCCCGGGCAGCTTGGGCGTGACCGGAGGTTAAGCGTCGCCGCAGGCGCTCAGGATTGAAGTATTCGCGGCTGCAACGCTCATGCCGGTCGTTCTGCCGCGCATCCGGCCAGTGCTGCGCTGACGGCCTCCAGATCAATGCAGTTCACTTGCTCGATCACACCAACCATGTCCTCCGGTACCCAATCCGCAGCCGCGTAGGCCGCGGCGACCGCGCCGGCGATCATGGCGATCGTGTCGCTGTCATTGCCGCCGTTCACGGCGGTGCGGATCACCGTCATCGGCTCTCGCAATCCATGCGCTAAGGCGATGGCAGTGGGGACGGATTCGGCCATTGCCACACCGTTTCCAACGGCAGCCTCAAGGGCGATCATGGTGCCGGCCGGGTCACCGGCGGCCTTCTCGGCAATTTCGAGGGCAAGCTCCAGGCGCGTTGAGACCCTCGCCCCGCCCACATGCCTTGGCGAGGGCATAGCCTCGCCGGCGCGCGCTGCGGCAAGCGCCGTGTCCGGCATGTTCCCGGCTCCGTCCAGACCGGCGGCGATGGCTGCAGCAACTGCGGCCGCCCCGGCAAAGGCGACCTGCGTGTTGTGTGTGGGAGCGGCAAGCAAAGCCGCAACCTCGATGGCGCGGTCGGTGTTGCCGGCAAATGCAACGCCCGCGGCCGGCGCACGCATGGCCGCGCCGTTGGATGCGCCGAATGAACAGGAGTAAACGTCTGGGGAGGCCACATTACTCGCTCCGCTGCGCAGAGCCTCAATGGCGAGGCGGGTGGTCGGCCCGGCAAATCGCTCGAAGACGTCGTGGTCGTCGGCCCAAGAGATCATTCCAGCCACAGCATCAGCCGGCGTCGGCTGCCCACCCGTGCGGATCAGGACGCGCGCCATCGCGAGCATTTGCGTTGCGTCGTCGGTCAACACACCCGGGGTGAGACCTTTGGCGAACGGCGCACCATCGGGCGGAGGCACGAAGTCCGTCACATCGGCGCCGAATACGGATCGGATATCGTGGCGGCTCATGCCCTCCGTCGCTGCCCCGAGGGCATCGCCCAAACAGGCCGCTGCAAGAACGGCACGCACGCGCTGGAGGTGCGGGCTCACAGCGCGCTCGCCATGGCATCCACGTCGCACCAGGCAGTGGACTTACCGGCCACAAAAAGGCTCGCGGCAGCTACTGCGCATTTTCCGGCCTGCTCAAGGGAAGCGCCGCCGAGCCTAGCGTAAAGGAAGGCCGCACCAAAGGTGTCGCCTGCACCGGTCGTATCCACGGGCGTCACCTGCGGCGCATCGATCCGGTAGAGGCCTTCGGAGCCGTAAATGACGGCGCCGGCCGCGCCCAAGGTGATGCAGAGGTCGCCCGCGGAAGCGAACTGGTCAGCGAAGCGGTCAGCAGCTTCCACGAAGCTGCCCCGAACTCCGACCACATCGCTCAACACCTGTCTGTTGGTGCAGGTAATGTCCGCGTTGGCGAGGGTGGCCTGGAGGGGCCCCATGCCGAAGCGCTTGAGTTCAGGCAGCTCCAGCTCAACAAGCGTCATGGCCCCTGCGGCCCGTGCCGAACAAAGAGCTTCACTCACCGCATCGGGATGAAACAGGTTGGTCGCCACCCCATCACCTTGTGCTGGTGAGAGCGTTTTGCCGATGGAAAGAAGCTGGTTTTCGTCCATCGGCTCGATCAGGATGGCGCGCTCTCCACGCCCGTCCAGAATGACCATGTTCGCGATTGTGGCCGACCCTTGGAAGCGTTCGATCGCGCTGGTCTCAATGCCGTCATTTCCCAGGGTGGTGAGGATGAAGTCCCCATCGCCATCGTCGCCCACGAGGCTGTGGATCCGCACATCGGCGCCCCACCGCGCCACGCTGCGGGCAAACGCCAACGGCGTCCCGCCCGCGCGCCGCTCCCGACGGTTGACGAACGCTTTGTCGTCGGCGCCCGGCAACTTCTCCACGTAAACGACGTGATCCACGGCGAGCGGCCCCAACACGTGGATACATGGGCTCATCGCTCAGCTTACCCGTAGCCGCATACCGGTTTCCGCGTCGAAAATGGGCGGTGTGCCGTCCACACGTACCCCGACAGTTCCGTCCGACAATGGCCTGTCGGCGGGCTGGCGGATGGTAAGCCGCTCGGTCCCGACGTTCACGTGGATCATGCGCTCGGCACCCAGAAACTCGATCTGGCGCACTTCGCCGCGGATGGCACCGTGCGCATCAGGCTCAGTCAGCGACAGGCGCTCCGGGCGGAACCCGATTTTAAACGCCTTCGCCCCGACGCCGGCCATAGCAGCTGCCGCCGCCTCGCCCGGTGACCAGGCAACGCCGCCGATCACCGCCGAGCGCTCGCCATTCATGGTCGCCGTCACGATTGCCGCGGGCGGGCTCCCGACAAACGAAGCCACGAAAACGTCCGCCGCATCGTCATAGATCTGCTGGGGCGTGCCGTGCTGCAGGATACCGCCGTCCTTCATGACAGCGATGGAGTCGGCCAGTGTCATCGCTTCCGCCTGATCGTGGGTCACCATGATGGTGGTGTGTCCGGTCTCCTCATGAAGCTCGCGAATGTCGAGCCGGACGCTGGCGCGCAGGACAGCATCAAGGTTGCTGAGCGGCTCGTCGAGGAGGAGAAGGCGCGGGCCGATCACCAGGGCGCGGGCGAGGGCGACCCGCTGTTGCTGCCCGCCCGAAAGCTGGCTGGGCATTCTGGCGCCATAGTCACCGAGCTTTACGAGTTCCAGCGCGGACGCCACCTTGCGTTCAGCCTCCGCCCGACTGGTGCGCCGCATGTCGAGGCCGAAGCGCACGTTTTGGGCAACGCTCATGTGCGGGAAGAGAGCATAGTTTTGAAACACCAGCCCGATGTCACGCTTGTGGGCCGGAAGCCGGTCAATGGCCCGGTCGCCAAGCTGGATCCGCCCGCCGTCAGCCCGCAAAAGCCCGGCGATGATCCGCAGCAGCGTGGATTTCCCGCATCCGCTCTCGCCCAGGAGGACGACGAACTTGCCTTGGGCGACGTCGAGCGAGACGGAGCGAAGCGCAACCGTGCTGCGGTAGCGTTTCTCCACATCGGTGACGTGAAGATCGCTCATCAGGCGCCGAGCCGAGCAAGGGCGCCGAGCCCAATGCGGATCGCGTTTTCATAGCCCGCGCCCGAACGGTGCGGCTCGCCGGTGACGAGGTTGTCGCCGATGGAACACACCGACCCGCCTTTGCGCCCGTACAAGGCGGCAAGCACCATGATGGGCGCGCATTCACGGTCGGTGTTCAGGATGCCAGCCCGGCGCCAATAGTCGATGATCTCCGCATGGTCTGGCTGAAGGTAGCCGCCGGGGCCGGGCTTTCCCCAACCAGTGTACTCGCTATCGCCGCAGCGTGTGACCCCCACATGATGCGGCACGCCGAGCGCTTCAGCTTCGGCGACCATTGCAGCAACCACCGTATGGTGGGCGAACGCCGGATATTCCGCCCGGACGTGGGCCTTGGTAAGCCCCTCGTCGCGCACGGCGCCGCTCGTAATCACTGCGTCACCGACCTTGACTTTGTCGCTCCAGCCGCCGGAGCCACCGATGCGGATGACCGTTTCTGCGTCGGTGTGGTTGAACAAATCCATGAGAACAAGCTCTGCCTCTGGCGCCCCGGACCCGGTGTTGACGACGGAGATAGGCACACCCCGATGGGTGCCGGTGAAGGTGGTGAAAAGGCCGGTTTCAGCGACGAGGGTTGCGCCATCAAGGTGCTGGGTGATGGCGTCGGGCGCAGCGCCGCTCCCCACCGTCAGCGGGTCGCGCACCGCCAACACCACCGACTTCGCGATGGTCCCTCGGCGAAACCCGGTCAACTGGGGGACACCGTCCTTCTCGAACGAGGGCATGTTCGCCAGGTAGGGGTGGGTGACGTCTTTCATGCCGTGCCTCAAAGCTGCTTCGACCAGCGAAAAAGCCGTTCGCCAAGGAGGCCGACAATCAGGATCAGCGCGACAATTGCCGCGCCGATCGCCACGGTGGTCGGGTCGACACCCTGGCTGCGCAACTGCGAGTAAAGCCGCACGGGGAACGTGATCCACTGCGCACCGGCAATGAAGGAGGCAACCACCACATCGTTGAACGAAACGAGGAACGAAATGGCCGCACTCAAGATGAGGCCCGGCGCAACGAGCGGCAGCGTTACGCGCCACCAAACGGTGAGCGGCGATGCGCCAAGGCTCGCCGCAGCCTCTTCCAGCGCAGGATCAAGCTGGGAAAAGTTCGCCACCATGATCCGAACCGTAAATGGCAGCGTGACCGTCGCGTGGGCGACCACAAGACCCCCGAACGAGCCGGAGACCCCCAGCCACGCGTAGATCTGCAACAGCGCGATGGCCCACACGATGAGCGGCAAGACGAGCGGCGCGATCAGGACCGCTTCCAACGCAGGTGCGGCACGCAGCCCACCTCGGACCAGGCCGTAGGCGGCCAGCGTTCCAAATACCAGGGAGATGAGCGCGGCGAGCGTCCCAATCAGCGTGCTCGCGCCCAGTGCCGAGCGGTACTCCCGGCTTTCCACTGCAGCCTCATACCAGCGCAATGAATACTCGCGCGGCGGAAAACGAAAAATGGAACCGGCATCGAAGGACGAGAAAATCAAAACGACCACGGGCGCGAGCACCACGAGGTAGGCAAACGCGATGATCAGTATCCAGACCGCATCGACGCCTATCCTGCCAAGAATGTTCACGCGGGAACCCCTCGGGCGAGAACTTTGTGCTTCAGCAGCGACACTAGGCCGAGGGCGGCGCCCAAGATCACAAGGAGGGCCACGGCGAGCGCTGACGCAAACGGCCAGTCAAGCACAAGCGCAGCCTGCTGGTAGGCGATGGTTGCAAACGTCGGCACACGGCCTTGGCCGAGGACTTGCGGTGTCACAAAGGACGTGAGGGAGGCGCAGAAGACCAGCACGGAGCCGGCAATAATGCCGGGCATCGACAGCGGCAGGATGATCCGCCGCCACACCGAAAACCGCGATGCGCCCAGCGACATGGCGGCCTCTTCCACAGCCACCGGCAGTTTTGCCAGCACGGTCGCCAGCGGCAGCACCATCAGCGGCAGGAAGGCCTGCACGAGCCCGATCAAAACACCCAGTTGGGTGCCCAGAAAACGGATCGAGGAATCAATCAGGCCCACAGACTTGAGCGCTCCGTTCACCACACCCAAAAGGCTGAGCAGGTTGACCAGGCCGAGCGTTTGAAGAAGCGCGCCCGCCACCAGCGGCATCAGCATCAAAAGCGCCATGAGCGACTTGCCTGGACGGCCCGAAGCGATCCAGCGGGCAACAGGAAATCCAAGCAGCAAGCAGGCAAGTGTGGCAAGGACGCTCAACCAAATCGTGCGCGCAAACGCGGTCACAAAATAGGGGTCGGTGAACAGCCGGGCGTAGTTCTCAAACGTGAAGGTGGGCTCCACGATCCACGAGTCGGGCCGTTGCGTCCAAAAACCCGTCACAAGAAGAAGGAGGAATGGCAGCAGAAAAACGCCGCCAACCAGAAGAAAGGCTGGCAGGAGCAGAAAAACGGTCCTCGCCTGCGACATCAACGGGCGGGCCGGCTCGGGAAAGTGCCGGCCCTTTCCCCGCTAGTCGGCCAGAATTTCCTGATTCCAGCGGTCGGTCCATTCGCTGCGTTGGCTGATGACGAACGGCCAATCCAGCGCCACCAGCGCGTCCACATCTTCAGGTTTATCCACCACGTCTGCGGAGACCGCTTCGGGCAGCGCCACGTTTTTGTTCGTCGGGCCGAAGAAGAGCTCTTGCGCATACGCTGTCTGGTTCTGAATTCCGAGCGCTTTCTCGGCGAACATCTTGGCAAGCTCCGGCTGCGGGCTGTCCTTCACCAGGCAAAGCATATCTCTGATGAGGACCGGGCCTGGATCGGTGGGGAACGAGAAACCAATACCCGGATACTCTTTCAGCCCGGCCAAAACATAACCGCTAATCATAGGCGCCATGGCAACTTCGCCAGCTTCCATGAGCGTGAAAATCTCATCAAGATTAGTGTAGGTCATGGCGATAGGCTTCAGTTCCGCCAGTTTGCTGAAGGCTACATCGGCGTTGGTCTCGTCGGTCCCCTCAAGCCGCGCCGCAATACCAAGAAGACCGTCACCTTCAGATCCGGGATACTGGGCGAGCGCGATTTTGCCTTTGTATTCCGGATTCCACATATCCGCCCATTCCGGCGGGCTATCCACCAAGGCTTTGCTGTAAGCAATGCCGAGCCCGACGAGGGACATGGCGTAGCAGCCGTTGTTCATGCCGTCCCAAATCGCCTGGTACATGGGCAACTCAGGATCCGGCGCCTCAACAACGCCGTCGCGCAACGCCTGCGGCGCCTCGTAGATGTTTAGGAAAGCCACATCCATGGTCGGGTTGTTCCGCTCCGCGTAGATCTTCGCCACGCGGTCACCGGTTCCGCCAAGCAAGAGCTCAACATTGGCTCCGGTCTCTTCCTCCAGCGGGCCGACCACGTTCTCGCGCAGCAGCCGCTCGATGTCGCCGCCCCAAACGCCCACGACGAGTGTTTGCCCCTCGAACGGCTTGTCCTGCGCAATGCTGCTGGATGTCAGGCCAGCCAGCGCAGCCGCGCCGGCAATCGCCGCGTACATTGGGAATTTGAGTGGTGTTCTCATGGCATGCCCTCCGACAACTGTGAAAATCGTCATGCACCCGTCGTGCCAAGAGACAGCCCGAAGCTGCATCTAAAAGAGGCTCGCTGCCGGCCAGGTCAGCCGCCATACTCAGGGCACCTTTATTGTCGGCGACGGAGGGATCGTGATGGCAATCCTCATTCGTGGAGGCTACGTGATCGCCAACGACACGGCCGCCTCCGTGTGGGATCCCGGCGATGTGTTAATTGATGCGGACCGGATCGTTGCGGTCGCTCCCAACCTTTCCGAACAAGCGCAACAGTATCCGTCATTGGAGGTGATCGAAGCGGCTGGTCACCTTGTGCTCCCGGGCTTCATTGATGCACACATGCACTCAAATGAAGGTTTTGAGATGGGGCGTTATGACAACCTCCCCCTCGAGATTTGGCTTTCAGAAGTCTATCCGCCCTTCGGTGCAGCAGATCTTTCCTGGCGTGACTGGTATCTTCGGGCGATGCTCGTGGGAATTGTGTCAATCCGCTCAGGCGTGACGGCACTTCAGGACGATGTCATCAACCTTGCAGCAACGCCGGATGCGGTGGATGCGACCGCGAGCGCCTATCGCGACCTGGGGCTGAAAGGGTGGATCACCGCCTCCATGTGGGACGAGAGCTTTTGCGCCTCATTGCCCTTCATGGATGCCATTTTGCCGGCCGATCTCAAGGCAGAGCTCGACGCCTTGCCGGTTCCGAGCGCGGGGGAGCAGATTGCGCTCTATAAGACGCTGCGCGAGCGCTGGCATGGGAAGGACGGGATCCGCATCATCCTCGGCCCGTGCGGCCCCCAGCGTTGCTCCGTCCCGCTGCTTGAAGAGGTGGCCGCGCTTTCAGAGGATCAGGATATCCCGATCCATTGCCACGTTCTGGAGACGAAGACGCAGGCGGTCACGGGGCAGGAGAAGTACGGGCGCACGCTCGTTCAGTTCTTGGAGGACGTGGGCTGCCTTACCCACAGGCTGACCATCAACCACGCAATCTGGCTCACCCAAGGCGACATTGAACGCCTGGGCGCTGCGGGCGCATCCATTACCCATAACCCGCTCGCCAATCTAAAGCTTGGCTCCGGCGTCGCGCCAATCCGAAAGCTGAAGCAGGCGGGTGTCAACGTTGCGCTTGGATGTGACGGTGTGGCGTCGGCGGACACGGCCGACATTTTCGCCGCCTTCAAAGCCGCTGCAATGCTGCACAAGATCGGCACCCACGATTATCGTGACTGGATTTCGGCCCACGAAGTCATGCACATGGCCACCCACGGCGCCGCGCGCTCCAGCCTGATGCACGACGACCACGGCTCCCTTGAGCCCGGGCGGCAGGCTGACGTGATCGTTTTAGATCGCAAGCATTGGGGCTTTATCCCGCTGCACGATCCGGTCCGGCAAATCGCCTTCAGCGCCGCATCTGAAGCGGTACGCACGTCAATTGTTGCAGGCCGGGTCGTGCTGCGTGACCGGCTACTCACCTTGGTGGACGAGGCAGCATTGCTGTCGGAAATCTCTGAGGCCGCGGAGCGGTTCCGCCGTGAAGACTGTCCGCGCATGAGTGCCGGGGCTGCCCGTGTGCGCCCGTTCTTGGACGAGATGCACACCCGCGCCACTCAAACGAACGTCGACGCAGGACACATCCCGCTGAGGCTACCGCCATCCGCGGCCAAGGCTTTTGAGACAGGCTGAACAAGCACCACAACGGGGTCGCCCAAACGGAACGGCAGCGGAGCACTCTCCCGCGGAGCAGTGTCACGAACGCATCGCGAAAGGCCCAAGTGCGCCGACGCCTTGCTCGCGTAGCAGTCTCACGAAAGCCCTTGCTGGAGCATCCCCTGCACGTCGCCGACCGTGTGCTCGGCAAGGCCAAGACGCTCCAACGTACGCCCTTCCTTGCGAAAGTCGCATCGGTTGATCGCGCCTGCGAGCGCAAGAAGTCCGGAGGCGACTGGTGCCGGCGTCCCCGTCCAATCCGCCACCGAGACGAGAAGAGCCAAGCCGACCGCAATGTCTTCGGACATGTAGCGGTGGGTGGTGAGGTTGAGGGTTTCGTGCCAGTCGCCGGAATCGACAAGCTTGTCGTGGGCGAGGTTGCCGTACATCCAGTTTGCCGTCTCGTAGTGGTCACGCAGCGGGAAATGGGGCGCGCCGTAGCCAAGCTGTTCGCGCACGGCGATGCGCTCTCCATCCAGGGCGTCATGCACTTTGCGGATCGAGGGCTGTGTCCCCTCGTTGTGGATGTCCCAGCGGTCGAAGTGTTCGATGGGTCCCGCATTCATGAGGATAAGGGGCGGGTGGATGATCGGCCCCGCGTTCATCAGGGCGCCTGAGAGGGCGTCATCCAGCTTCTCAATGGCGGCCGGGAATGCTGCCTTGATGATCGGCAGGGCATTGTCGGTGAGGCGGGCCGGCAAGACACCGACGGGCAACCGGGACGCACGGGTGGTGATGCGCACGCTCGCCTCATCGCGCTTGCGACACAGCCATGGAAGTGTGCCCGTTTCGGCAATTGCAATGTCCGCCGCCGAGCCGCGGTCGCGCATCCGACGAAGCATGAGGTAGCTGCCGAAGGAGCCCGGCGGCAGAAAAATGACCTGCCCGTCCACGAGGTGCGGGGCCAGCGCGTCAGCGAGACTTTCCTGGGCAAATGCCGGTGTCGGGGCCAGGATGAGCGCAGCCCCGTCGACGGCTTGCGCAAGATCGCCCGTGACCGAGACCGGCACAGTGCGTGTGCCCGCATGGTCGACGACCGTGATTGCGCCGCTCTCCAGAATGGGACCGAAGCTTGCCCGGTCGCGCCGCCACCAGCGCACCTCGTGACCGGCCTCGACCATGTCGGCCACCGCGGCAAACGATCCGTTTCCGCCGCCCAGCACCGCAACCTTCATGGCCGTTGTCCTTTCGCCGCGCACTCTTTCGTTGGTCTTTGCAAAACTCTTAACCCCTCGCGTTGAGCCGGCGGCGCAGGGTGAGGGCGAGGGGCACGAGGACGGCGAGGAGGGCGAGGCCGAGGCACACTGCAGATATGGGCGAGGCCAGAAACACACTCGCGTCGCCGCGGGCAAGGAGCATCGAGCGCCGCAGATTCTCCTCCATCGCCGGACCCAGAATGAAACCCATCAGAAAGGGCGCG
>JBCDFB010000003.1:0-24449 GCA_039178655.1 Pseudomonadota bacterium
ACGCCCACGTCTACATCTTCGCTCAACCCGAGCCCGGCCAGCATAGTGGTCGCGAGAAAAGCGCCAATCAGGATTTGTCGAAACATTTCAAACCTCCCCGGAAAGTCTTTGGAGCGTGAGCATAGCTGATTTTGCCTCAGTGTGTGCAACGTGACCCACGCAGAGGTTGTTTAGAGGATGTGTCGGCCACCAGCCCTCAGCGCCGGCGACCACAGCCCATCATGAGTATGGAGTTTACTGCCGCATGTCGTTGATCGGTTCCAATGCGCTTAGCGCATCATCCTTCGCCCTCGCCAAGGTGCGCAGTGACGCCGCGCGCATGGCGAACCGCAGCGCGGGAGCGGAACCGACGCTCGGCGGGCGGACGAACGCCACCCTGGTCGCCGGTGAGAAGGCGCAGATTGCATCACTTGCCAAGGCGACCCGCGCGGCGGGGGAGTCAAAGCGTGCCCTTCAAAGCATCAACGAGAGCCTGCGCCAAAACAGCAAGCAACTCGCCGAGCTGAAGCGGTCCCTTCAGAACCTCAAGTCGGGTGTTGGCAGCGAACATACCGTCGCTCAGGCACTGAGCAAGCTTTCGTTGCTGGCGGATCAACTGGCCAACACGTGGTCAGCGAGCGAGCCGGGTTCAGACGCCGCGCCGGCGTTCATCGAACAGGACCTTTCCAAAGGCCTCATGAATGCAGGGTCCGGCGCGGCGTCCACGTCGCCGGCAGACCTTTTGACCGTGAAGGTGGGTGCTGATGGGCCGGTACTGACGGATCTGAAACTCGGCACGTACACAACGCTCAGCGCGGACACCGCCGCCGATTTCGGGCTGACGCTGCTGGACGTTGATGCGCTGATCTCCGCCGTGGATCAGGCTTCGGCCGGTGTTTTGGCGCAAATTGACCGGTACGATCGGGCAATTGAGCGGATCGACGCGAAGAAGGATTTTGCTGGAGCGGTTTCCAACTTGAAACTCGGCCTCGCCGACACGCTCGACATCCGCGCTGTGGCGCAGGCTGTAAAGCAGGATGAGGCGAGCGAAGCCCGTTACGAGTTTGCGCTTGACGCAGTGGAAGCGCTGATCAACTCGCGGATTAAGGTGCTTAGCCTGTTCGGCCGGAACGTCGCGCAGTTGAACTTAGGCAAAGGTGCAGCATCAGCGCAGTCAGCCGCGGGGGAGACCAGCGCCGAGGCTCAGACGGTGACACCACATTCACCGGACACCCGCGTGCCGGCAGCCGCGCCTCTCGCGCCCACTCTTCCGGCATCGTCCCGGTTCGACTTTGCAACAGATGATCTCACAGCCGCGAAAGTTCTGCGCGGGGATGGCGCAGATACGCTGACCATCAACGCTGATGGGCTCGACCTTCGGCAATCCTCCGTCACCTTCTGGCTGGTGGATGCGGCAACGAACGCGCGTGTTCAGCGGTTAACGCCCGGCGGGACCATCGACGCGACGCTGTTGTCCACTGACCAATACAACATTGTTGCGGAGGTGGACGCCGAAGTTGATATCAACAGCGCGCGTTTCAGCGTCGACGGCCACAATCGGACCGAAAACGTCTTCCCGTTCGTGGCATTCGGTCAAACCAAGAACGACTATAATGGCCGCACATTGACCGCTGACCCTGTGTCCGTCCGCTTCCAGGCGTTTGATCGGAGCGGTGCTTCCGGCGAAGTGCTGATCGACGTCGACACGACGTTCACCATCGGGGCGGCCTCCACGCCGGTCGCCACCGACCCGCGGCAGGATGCGTTCGACGCGTTCATGAAAACCCTTGACCGGGCAGAGCGGGAGATGTCGGCGCCCTCGCGGCTGGAAAGCATCAACGCTGTCGTGGAAAACGTGGGTGCGGTGATCGTCCGGCGGGACGGCACAGACCGCGCCATTGATCTGGGCCGGACAGTGGCCTCCGCGCCCACCCGAAGCATCACAGCTGATGCAGCCGCGGTCACCGCCGGTTCTGGCGATGATCGCGTGTTGGTGACCGGCGGTGCCCGCGTCAGCGAGCTTGCTCTTGGCGATGGCCGGAACACCGTCGACGGGACGGGGGCGGGCAATGTCGGTCGCCTCATCGACGGCGCAGGCGATTCACGTGTCGCTCTCGCTGGAGACGTTGCGGACGCAACCCTTGGCGAGGGTGACGATGTGCTATCGGTGGGGGGCAGAGTTGTCACGGCTGATGCGGGCCGCGGGGACGACACCATCGCCGCATCGTCTGCCGATACGCTGGATCTGGGGCGCGGCGATGATGTTTTGACCATCGCCGGAACGGTCGGCGAAGTGAAGGCTGACAGCGGAAACGACCGTGTGGTGGTGGGCGGTGTCTCCCGCACCGTTGACCTTGGCAATGGCAACGACGTGTTTGTGAGCACCCGCGGCGCCGCGCTTAACGTGTCCGGAGGAGCGGACAGGGACGTCATCGAACTGCGCGCAGGGGGCAATGCCGACGGCGGCACCGGAGACGATACCTTCATCTACGACATGAGTTTGGCGACAGGCGCCGCAACCGCGTTTGACGGCGGTGAGGGGATCGACACGCTGCGCATTCTCGCCGACCGTGGGGGCGTGGACCCCTCCGATCTTGATGCGATCCTTGCCGAGCTTAACGCCGCAGCCTCCTCTGGCACCAGCCCTTCAAGCTTGAGCACCATCAACCTCTCGCTCGTCGACATTGAGCGGGTGGAGGTGGTGGATCTGCAAGGTGTGGTGCGCAACTACAGCCTACCGTAGCGGGTCTGTGCCAGTCGTCTCACAGACCAACAGCGCTGGCGGGGGCTTGCCCTCGCCAGGCGGTGGCACCTGCCGGGCGTTGGTTATTCTGCGGCCATCAGAGTGCGTTGGCCGGGCACGTAGTTGAGGATGGGCGCGAGCCAGCGCTCGGCCTCCTCCAAGTCCCAGTCCTTCCGGCGCGCGTAGTCTTCAACCTGATCCTGCTCAATCTTGCCAATGCCGAAATAGTAGCTTTGCGGGTGGCTGAAGTAGATGCCCGATACTGACGAGGCAGGCCACATGGCGCAGCTTTCGGTGAGGTATACTCCCGTGCGCGCTTCAGCCTCCAACAGCCTCAGCAGCGTGCGCTTCTCCGTGTGGTCGGGCTGGGCGGGGTAGCCCGGCGCGGGGCGGATACCGTCGTACTCTTCCGCAATGAGCGCTTGGGGCGACAGGCCTTCGTCGGCCGCATAGCCCCAGAACTCCCGCCGCATGCGCATGTGGAGATACTCTGCAAACGCCTCCGCAAGCCGGTCGGCCAAGGCCTGGCTCAGGATTTTGTTGTAGTCGTCCCCAGCCTTGGCGAAGCGGGCCGACAGAGCCTCCTCGCCGAGCCCTGCGGTGACGCAGAAGCCGCCCACATAGTCTTGCGGCCCACCCATGGGCGCAACGAAGTCAGACAGGGCGACGTTGGCCCGCTCGCCTGTGCGAGCGATCTGCTGGCGCAGTGTGTGGAGGCGCGCAATTTCGTCCCCGGTGCCGTCAAAGAGGGCAATGTCATCGCCGTCGGACTGGGCGCGCCAAATGGCGTAGCAGCCCTTCGCGGTGAGGAGTTCGTCCCGCACAATCTCGGCCAGCATCGTCTCTGCATCTGCAAAGAGCGAGCGCGCCGCCTCACCGAAGCGCGGGTCATCGAGCACCCGCGGATAGGCGCCCTTGATCTCCCAGGCGGAGAAGAACGGCGTCCAGTCAATGTACGGGACCAGCGCGCTGAGCGGCACGGTGAGGGAGTGAACGCCCAACTGCTGTGGCGCCGGCGGCGTGTAGTTCGCCCAATCAATGGCGAACTTCTTCTCCCGCGCCTTTGCGAGCGGCAGGCGCTTCTTTTCGCTCTGCCCACGCAAGTAGCTCGCCGCCGTCGCTTCGTACTCGCTGGCGACCTCTGCATTGTAGGCGATGCGGTCGTTCATGAGCCGCGCGCACACGCCCACCGCACGCGACGCGTCGGTCACGTAAATTGCCTGGCCGGCGGAATAGTTCGGGTGGATTTTGACCGCCGTGTGTACCTTTGACGTGGTCGCTCCACCGATCAGAAGCGGCATATCAAAGTCGAGGCGCTCCATTTCCGCTGCCACATGACACATCTCGTCGAGAGACGGCGTGATCAGCCCGGAAAGGCCGATGATGTCGACGTTCTCTTCCCGCGCCGTCTCCAGGATTTTGTTGGCGGGGACCATCACGCCAAGGTCGATCACCTCGAAATTGTTACATTGGAGGACGACGCCGACGATGTTTTTACCGATGTCGTGCACGTCACCCTTTACGGTGGCGAGGAGGATCTTACCGGCGGCGGACCGGGTGTTCCCCTCCTTCTCCGCCTCCATGAACGGCAAGAGGTAGGCGACCGCCTGTTTCATCACGCGGGCGGACTTCACCACTTGCGGCAAAAACATTTTGCCTGAGTCGAAGAGGTCGCCGACGACGTTCATGCCGTCCATCAGCGGACCTTCGATCACATGGAGCGGGCGCTCGGCCGACTGACGCGCCTCTTCCGTGTCATCCTCGATGAACTCGGTGATGCCGTGGACGAGAGCATGGCGCAGGCGGCCCCCCACATCCTGCTCGCGCCAGGAAAGGTCAACCGCGCGTTTCGCCCCTGCGCCGCCCTTCCAGCGCTCGGCAGCGTCGAGCAGGCGGTCGGTGGCGTCGTCCCGCCGGTTGAGGACCACGTCTTCGCAGAGTTCGCGCAATTCCTCGTCAAGGTCGTCGTAAACGGCAAGCTGGCCGGCGTTGACGATCCCCATATCCATGCCGGCATTGATGGCGTGGTACAGGAACACCGAGTGCATGGCCTCGCGCACCCGCTCGTTGCCGCGGAATGAGAATGACAGGTTCGATACGCCGCCGGAAATGTGCGCGCCCGGCAGGTTCTCGCGGATCCAGCGCGTCGCGTTGATGAAGTCGACGCCGTAGTTGTTGTGTTCCTCAATCCCAGTCGCGACTGCGAAAATATTAGGATCGAAAATAATGTCTTCCGGAGCAATGCCGGCCTTTTCGGTGAGGATCTTGTAGGAGCGGGCGCAGATCTCCGTCTTCCGCTCAAAGGTGTCGGCCTGGCCCTTCTCGTCAAACGCCATGACGATCACGGCCGCGCCGTAGCGGCGCACCAGCTCCGCCTGCTCCAGAAACTGCTCTTCACCCTCTTTGAGCGATATGGAGTTGACGATGGCCTTGCCCTGGACCTGGCGCAGACCCTCTTCGATCACCTCCCACTTGGAGCTGTCCACCATCACGGGGACGCGCGCAATGTCCGGCTCGCTGGCGACCAGCTTCAAAAATGTGCCCATCGCGGCCTGACTGTCGAGCAGGCCTTCGTCCATGTTGACGTCGATGATCTGGGCGCCGTTCTCCACCTGATCCCGCGCCACGTCGAGGGCTGTGGTGTAGTCCTCCTCCTTGATGAGGCGGCGGAATTTTGCCGACCCGGTGACGTTGGTGCGCTCACCCACGTTCACGAAGCGGATCTCGTCCGTCAGCGCGAACGGCTCGAGGCCGGAGAGCTGCATGACGGTGCGCGCGGTGGGTGCCGTGCGTGGCGGGTGGCGGTCGACAGCTTCGCGGATGGCCGCGATGTGCTCCGGCGTGGTGCCGCAGCAGCCGCCGACGATGTTGAGGAGCCCGCCTTCGGCAAACGCCTCCAGTTGCTTGGCCATGTAGTCGGGCGTTTCGTCGTAGGCGCCCATCTCGTTGGGAAGGCCAGCGTTGGGGTAGATGCAGGTGAGCGTGTCGGCAACGCGCGATAGCTCGTCCGCGTGGGCACGCATCTCCTCAGCCCCCAGCGCGCAGTTGAGGCCCACGGAAAACGGCTTGGCGTGGCGCACCGAATTCCAAAATGCGGTGGGCGTCTGGCCGGACAGGGTGCGGCCCGACCGGTCGGTGATGGTGCCGGAGACCATGAGCGGAACACGCTTCAAGCCGGCCGCGAACAGCCCCTCAATGCCGAAGACGGCGGCCTTCGCATTGAGCGTGTCGAAGATCGTCTCAATCAAGATGAAGTCCGAGCCGCCGTCGATCAGGCCGCGGGCGGCCTCCGCATAAGCGTTCGCCATTTCATCAAAGGTGACGGCGCGGAAGCCGGGGTCGTTCACGTCGGGCGAGATGGAGAGGGTCCGGTTTGTTGGGCCGATGGCCCCTGCCACAAAGCGCGGCCGATCCGGCTCATCGGCGGTGACGCGCTCGGCCGCTGCCTTCGCGAGCTGCGCGCCGGCGAAGTTCAAATCGTAGACCTTGTGCTCCAACCCGTAGTCGGCCTGGGCGATGGAGGTGGACGAAAAGGTGTTGGTCGCAACAATGTCAGCGCCGGCGCGCAGATACGCCTCATGAATGTCGCGGATTGCGTCGGGCTGGGTCAGGATGAGGACGTCGTTATTGCCTGCCTGAGGGTGGTTTGAGCCAAGGTCCACCGCAACGCCGCCGCGGCCGCGAAAGGCATCCTCGTCGAATTTCAGCGCCTGGATCATCGTGCCCATGGCACCGTCGATGATGAGGATGCGCTCGCGCGCTTGCCGGCTCAGATGGTCGGTGGCGAAAGGCTTCGTCACTTAAAACTCCGTCAGGTGGGGCCTGCCTCGGCGGGCCCGGTCAGGCGGCGGCTGCAGCGGTCACCCCGTGAGGCTCCGCGCGCACGCCAATGAGATGGCACAGCGCGAAAACCAGTTCCGCGCGGTTCATGGAGTAGAAGTGGAAGTGGCGCGCGCCTCTCTTCATCAGGTCGAACACCTGGTCCGCCGCCAGGTGCGCGGCAACGAGCCGGCGCGTCTCAGCGTCCTCGTCGAGCCCGGAAAAACGCTCCTCCAGCCAGGCAGGGATCGACGCGCCGCACATTCCCGCAAACCGCTTCACCTGCGTGAAGGAGTGGATGGGGATGATGCCGGGTACCACTTCAATGTCGATGCCGCGGGCGGCCACGCGCTCTCGGTAGGCGTCGAAGAGGTCATTGTCGAAGAAGAACTGGGTAATGGCGCGGTCGGCCCCGGCGTCTGCCTTGCGGGCGAGCATATCGATGTCCGCATCCCAATTGCCTGAATCGGGATGCTGCTCCGGATAGGCCGAGACCGACACCTCAAACGGCGCAATGGCCTTGATGCCGGCCACGAGTTCCGGGCTCGACGCGTAGCCCTCCGGATGTGGCGTGTATGGGGTTCCGGGGCCTTCAGGCATGTCGCCGCGCAGGGCCACGATATGTTTCACACCGGCATTCCAATAGTCGGCGATAACCTCGTTCACCTCCTCGCGGCTCGCCGCCACGCAGGTGAGGTGAGCGGCGGCCGCAAAGGATGTTTCATCCACAATGCGCTTCACGGTCCGGTGGGTCCGCTCACGGGTCGAGCCGCCCGCTCCGTAGGTGACCGACACGAAGCGCGGCGCAAGGGCTGAAAGGCGCTCGATGGTGGTCCAGAGCGTCTTTTCCATCGCCTCGGTCTTGGGCGGAAAGAACTCGAAAGAGACCGTGGGCGTGGTCATGCGAACGCTCCTTCGGGGTGGCGAATGTCGTCAGTTTCAATGCGTGGGTCCTGGGCGAGCCAGAGCGTGACGGTGAGTTCCGCTTCGCGCCCGGGCAGGTCGATGGCCTCAAGCGCGGCGAGTTTGGCCGCGCGCAGCCAGTCGTCCATCTCCACCCGCCCGATGCCCAGACGGCGGTGCTGCGCGTCCAGCCGCAGCGCCTCCAGCGTGTGGGGCGCAAAATCCACCACCAGAAGGCGGCCGCCGGGCGCCAGCATCCGGGATGCTTCCGCCACTGCACGGGCCGGATTGTCGAGGTAGTGAAGCACCTGGTGAATGACCACGAGGTCGTAGGTCCCCCGTGGCTGCGAGAGGGCGTAAATGTCGTCCTGCGCCACGCGCGCGTTGGTGATGCCGGCAGCTTCAAGGTTTGCGCGGGCGACGGAGAGCATAGCCGCGCTGGCATCGATCCCGAGCGCGCGGTCCACTTTGTCCGCCAGCAACTCCAGCATCCGGCCGGTGCCCGTCCCAATATCGAGGAGTGCGCGGACACGGCGGACGCCCACCAGCTGCACAATTGCAGCCTCCACCTCAGCTTCCGGGACATGCATGGAGCGGAGGTGGTCCCAAGCCTTCGCGTTTTCAGCGAAATAGCGGGCGGCTGCCTGGGCGTTGGCGCGGCGCGTGGCAGCCATGCGCTCCCTGTCACGTTCCAGCAACGGATCCGCCGGGTCCAGCAGCGTGAGAAGGCTGATTGCGGGCCGGGCGCCCGTCTCATCCTCGGCGAGGCGATAAAATGCGTAGGCGCCCTCGGTGGAGCGGATCACGAGGCCCGCGTCCGCCAGAAGCTTCAGGTGACGGGAAATGCGCGGTTGGGATTGGCCGAGGATGGCCGTGAGGTCTTTTACCGCCAGTTCGGCCTGCGACAGCAGAGCAAGGATGCGCAGGCGCGTGGTCTCGCCCGCTGCGCGCAGGGCTGCAACAAGACGGTCGTGACCCAGGGTGTGGGGTGCACCGGCAACCATGCCAATTCCCATATAAAGATTTCTTTATGGCTTTATTGGGTTCATCCACAGGTCTGTCAACCGAGTGTCGGCCGCTCGGGTGCGTGCCGACAGCGTGGGGAAACCTTGCCAGAATGGTGCGCGCACGCCCTGCCTCCGAGCACGCCTTGCTTCTGCGCGCCCGGCCCGGCTCAGATGCTGGCGTACTTTGCCAAGATTGGCGACGGTGACGGGCGGGTGGAATGAGTTTCGACCGCTGACCCTAGCTTTTCGGACGGGCGAACACCGTAATGCGCAGGCCACGGAAGCCCTCGGTGCTCGGCCAGTTCGTGCCGCTGGTGAAACGGGTTGGGGCACCGATGAAGCCGTCTGCGAGGAGCAGCCCTTCCCGCGCGGCGACACCACGGTCGGGCGCGCTCAATTCTGCAAAGCCGCTTGCGCCCACCTTGCTGCCATCGGCGATGAGGAGCGGGCTGGCTCCGCGCATCGGTGCGAACTGCGCCTGCAAAATCCTTACATCCCGCGGGAGCGGCTGCGATGTCTGCGCGCCGTCTGGCGTCTGTGTCAGAGAACGGGGGACGAGCGCCGCCGTGGAGGCAAGGGGTGCGGAAGCATCAGGCACCTCAACGCCCGGCGTGACGTAGCCGAGGCTTGAGGGGATCCCATCGCGCAAGGTTTCGGGGGTTGCCTCGCCCGGCTGCTGCTGCGGCAGAGACGCAAGTTCCACGGACTGGTTCGATGCATCTTCGCCTGCCGGGCGACCGGCCGCATCTGCCACAACACTGGCGCCGGGCACTGACCTGCGCTCGCGGGGCGGCATACGCGGCACCGGGGCGGGCGTTCCGGCTTCGATGATGCCGCCGATCCGGTCTTCTGTGGGCTCCGGCGTGGGCTCAGCGCCCGTCACGGCGACGGCGGAGAGGGGCTCCTGGGGCAACGCGACGGGGGTCACCTCGGGTTCAGCCTCCGCCTCATCGCGGCGGAACCGGCCGATGAGACCTCCCAGGGACACACTGGGAAGCTGCCGGAACAAGCCCTTGCGCTCTTCCTCTTGGGCCGCTTCGGGCTCAGCGCGCCTTGCGGCCTCGGGCGGAGCGCTCTGCCGCGCCGACGGCCCCAAGGATGCTGTGCGCACCCGAACCGGTTCATCGTCACGCAAAGCTGCGGCGGCGCGGCTCTCGCTGCGTTGCTGCTGCCGCAGGACGCCGCGCTGCGGATCGTTTGACGCCACCTGCTGCCTGGACCCGCCAAAGCCAAACAGCGAGCGAACGCCCCCAGCGATGCTGCCGCCGCCATTCAGCGAGGCGAGTTTGCCCTGCTTTTCTGCCGCAACGGCCGCCTTGTAGCCTGAAAGCGGCTTGCCTGAGCGGGGCAAGTGCATGGTCTTGCCGTTGGGAAAGAGCTTTGCGAGCTGCCGGCGGGACATGCGCGGCCAACTGCGCACGCGCCCAGTGTCGAAGTGGACAAACGCGGTGCCGCTGCGCGGGTAGTAGCCGACGCCGCCCACCTGGCGCTTCATGCCCGCTTCGCGCACGCGGGCCATATTCGCGCCTTCGATAAAGAAGTCGATGGCGCGGCCAGCCATATGTTGAGAGTTGCGCGCCACCCCGCGTGAGCGCCGCCGCAGCATCGTGTTTGTGGCGGGGGAACGATAGGCGGACACCACGTGGATGGTCCGTCCGCCGAATTGCTGCTGCACTTCCCACAATAGGTCGAACAGTTCGGGATCCATCTTGGTGGATTCGTTGCGCCGCCAATCGCGCAGAAAGCGGTTGAGATCGCGCAGCCCTGACGCCACGAAGCGGCCATTGCGCTTGTAGGTGACCTTCAACCGCTCTTTGGTGTGGGTGAAATAAAGGTCCAGCGTACGCGTGTTGGCGGAAGCTGTTGCCGGCAGTACCGAGACTGCGACGCCCACCACGGCGGCGCACAACAGCGCGGCGGCAGCGCGCCGAACCTTAAGCCCCGCCGCGAAGCCGGCAGGCCGAATTCTGCTCCGGTTTGGCGTGATAATCCTCAAGCCGCCCCCCGTCGGACCATGGCGCAATGGCAACAGATCATCCGCTGCCCCTTGGTCCCTACACACGGACTCTTGAATGAGCCTTAACCGATTGGGTGAGCGCAAGGGAAGCGCGGCAACGGTCCTGACCACGCGTGTGACACAATAGCAACAGGCAAATCAGCTTTTGTTTAAAGCGCGCTGCACTCTGCGGTCATACCCATAAACGTCGGCGTAGCGAACGAGTTTGCCGTCTGCAGTCACCTCCCGCGTGAAATAGGTGAGGTGCACAGGCACATGGCGGTCAAGCTTGAGCCAGCGCTGCTTGCCGCCCACCATGCGCTTCAGCCCGGCGCCTGACAGCTTTTCCTCCTTCGACAGCAGTGCCTGGGCGAAGTCGAACGGGTTATGGACGCGGATGCAGCCGTGGCTGAAGGCCCGTCGATCACGCCGGAAAAGGTGCTTTGTGGGCGTATCATGCAGATCGACAGCATGCTTGTTCGGGAACATGAACTTCACCGCGCCGAGTGCGTTGCCGCGGCCTGGGCGCTGGCGAATGCGCACACGGCTCAGCGCGGCGCGGCTCCAGGATATGGAGGACGGGTTCACCACACGCCCGTTCATCACCGCTTCGTAATTGCGCCGGGAGAGATAGCCGGCTGGGTTCGCCATGATCCCGCGCAACATTTCCTTCGAGGCAATGGAGACCGGGACGTTCCAGTATGGATTGACGACGATGTGTTCGATCTCGTCTGAGAAGACGGGCGTTGGGTGATGCGCGGCACCCACGATGACCCGCCCATCGTAAATGGTGCTGCCGGCGGACTGCACCTTCACCCGGTAGGAGGGAATGTTGACCACCACGTGGTGACCGCCGAGCCCGCGCGGCAGCCAGCGCCAGCGCTCCATATTGGAGACCAGCGACGCCACAGGATGATCGCCGACCCCCTCATCCAGCATGGCAATGGTGCGGGGCCCGACAATTCCATCTGCCTTTAGACCCGAAGACGTCTGATAGGCGCGGACGGCCTCATCCAGCGTGTCGTCGAAAACGGTGGGGTCGGCACCCCGGCTGACCGTCGCATTGAGCCGGCTGCGCAGGGCTGCCACGCGAACGCCCTTGGTGCCGCGACGTAGATTCTTTCCCCGACCAATGGCGACGCGCTGATCCCGCGCAGCGTTCAATGCCTCAGCAAGTTTCGCCTTCAGCGCCACAAAGCCGGGATGCTGCGGGCTCAGCCGATCCAGAGTGCGGGCAATGTTCTTGGTCTGGCCGAGACGGCGCAGGAAACGCGCCTCGTCCAGCACCGGCGGCTCCACCGTCATGATGGGTGAGACGCTGCTGGGGGTCAGCTTGCCGGAGTAGGCGTCGTTGGCGTACCGCAACGCGGCTTCGGTCAGAGATACGTCCAGCGCCGCCGGCGACAGCCCGTTGCGCGGGACGAAGTAATCGGCCGGGTCGAGACCGTCAAAAGCTGCGAGAGAGAGGCGCGCGCGCAAAGCCTCGGCCCGCTCAGGCGGCCACAGTGGCGCGAACTCCCGCTCGGCATAAAAGGCGGAGACGGCAATGCTGACGTCGACAGTTGCTTCTCGCTTGATGGCTTGGGCAGGCGAAAGGCTTTCGGGCGGCTCGTCGCTAAGGCTCGCCACCACGACGCCTGGCTTGGGCGCGATCCGTGGAACGGGGACTTCCGCCGTTGACGGTGACTGGCCGGCGAAAAGCCAAATGCCTGCGACGAGAGCGACAGGTGCCTTGAAGACGCGCATTGTTGCCTTACTCACTGTGCGGGCGCATTTGAGTGCCAGCCGAGATTTGCCAGAAAACTAGCACGGCGCCGCCCCTCACCCGATCGGCAAGGGGCCGATGCGCCGCCGAGCAGAAAGAGTTTGATGCCGTTGTTCGCAATTTTGCCACATGACACTGCGGATCGGGCCCGCGCCGCCACACGCCTTGGCCAGTTGCCGGAGTGGGACCTCACGGACCTGTACGATGCGCCGTCCAGCGAAAGCCTGGCGGCAGACCTGACGCGTATGGAGGCGGACGCCAAAGCATTTGAGGCAGCGTACAAGGGTAGCCTGGCAGAGCGGCTGGCAGAAAGCGACGGTGGCGCGGTCCTCGCTGAGGCGCTCACGCAATATGAGGCGCTGGAAGATGCCATGGGGCGCGTGGCCTCATATGCCGGCCTGCTCTACGCCACGGACACGACTAATCCCGCCTATGCCAAAAACTACGGCGATATATCCGATAAGCTGACCGCGTTCTCCGCCCATCTGCTGTTCTTCCCTTTGGAGCTGAACCGCATCGACGATGACGTGATGGAAGGCGCGCTGCAGGACGAAGCTGCCGCGCGCTACCGACCCTACGTCACCGATCTGCGCAAGGAACGTCCGCACCAGTTGCCCGACGACATCGAGCGGTTGTTTCTGGACAAGTCCGCGTCATCGCGCGTCGGCTGGTCCCGCCTGTTTGACGACACCATTGCCGCCATGCGGGTGGACATCGGCGCAAAGGAAAAGGTGACGCTGGAAGAGGCGCTCAACAAACTCCTGGATGCTGACCCCAATGCGCGCCGGCGCGCATCAGAGGGGATCTCAGCCGCACTGAAGGCCAACGAACGGACGTTTGCGCTGATCACCAACACCCTCGCCAAGGACAAGGAAGTGTCCGACCGTTGGCGGGGTTTTGGCGACGTTGCAGCGTCTCGGCATCTGGCCAACCGCGTGGAAGCTGAGGTGGTTGACGCGCTCGTCACTGCGGTGCGGGACGCCTATCCGCGCCTCTCCCACCGCTACTATGCGCTTAAAGCCGGCTGGTTTGGCAGGGAGCAGCTGGAAAGCTGGGACCGCAACGCCCCGCTCCCCGACGCTGACGACCGCACTGTGCCCTGGAGTGATGCGCAGGCCACCGTGCTCGCCGCCTATGGTGATTTCGCGCCGGAGCTTCAGTCGTTGGCGGCGCGCTTTTTCGACAACGCGTGGATCGATGCGCCTGTGCGCCCCGGCAAGGCGCCCGGCGCCTTCTCGCACCCAACGGTCCCCTCGTCCCACCCCTACGTGCTGCTGAACTACCAGGGCCGCACGCGCGATGTCATGACGCTCGCCCACGAACTCGGCCACGGCGTCCACCAAATCCTTGCCGCACCGAACGGCGCTTTGATGGCGCCCACGCCGCTGACGCTGGCGGAGACCGCATCGGTCTTCGGCGAGATGCTGACGTTCCGGCGTATGCTGAACGCCGCGCCGGATGCCAAAACGCGGCGCGTGATGCTGGCCTCCAAGGTGGAGGACATGATCAACACCGTTGTGCGGCAGATCGCGTTCTACACTTTCGAGCGCGAAGTCCACACCCAGCGCCGCAAAGGCGAACTCACCGTCGAACAGCTGGGGGAGATTTGGTTGAAGGTTCAGGCCGAAAGCCTAGGCCCATCAATTCGGCTTGGTGATGGTTATGAGATTTTCTGGGCCTACATCCCGCACTTCATCAACGCGCCGTTTTATGTCTACGCGTACGCCTTCGGCGATTGCTTGGTGAACTCGCTTTACGGAGTTTATGAGCGCAATCCTGATGGCTTTGCGGAAAAATACTTTGCGCTGTTGTCTGCAGGCGGAACCAAGCACCATTCCGAGCTTTTGGCCCCATTCGGCCTTGATGCGCGCGATCCTGCGTTCTGGCAGACAGGCCTTTCGGTGATTGAGGGGCTGATCGACGAACTTGAGGCGGTGGACCGCGCCATCTGAGGGGGCGGTGCGGACGGTTCAGGCGTCAAGCTCGGCAACTTCGGTCCTATCGCAGATGTGTTTGGCGTCATCGCTGTCGTCCGCGTCAATCAGGCGAGCGTAAAGTGCGCTGGCCTCCTCAAGTGACAGGAACCGCAGCGCGTCGCCCTCTTCGATAACCGCGCCGTCGTCCTTGAGGCGATTCACTGCGTCGTTCATTTCAAAATCAATGGCGATGCCGTAACGGGTCAGAACGATCTCGTCGATCTTGCGCTTTCGGGATGCTAACTCCGCCTTCGGTACAATCTCGCCGGCGCTGAAATAGAGCGCGATGAGGTCTTCTTTCACGTCTTCTTCCTCCGCGCGGTCCAGCAGCAAGGTCAACGCGGCGCGGTTGTTAGCAAGGTTGTGGAAAAATAGTTTTTGCGCCAGTTCCATCATGTAACGAGTACGCTGGTTGAAGAAAACAGTCACTTGCCGCGCTAAAAGTCCGATAAATCCGAACAGTGCGCCAACCATTGCGATGGGATTGGTCGCGGCGAGCAGCTTTCCTGTCGTGCTGAAGATGCCAAAGGCAGTGCCGCCACCTGCCGTCGCCAAAAATTTGATCTTGTCGAATGGCCGAAATTGCACGACACGCAGCGGATAAAGAATCTGCAGATCATGCTCCGGCATGTCTTTGAACATCTTCATGTAGATGAAATCGGAAGATGTGGCCTTTGGGAGTTGCTTGCGGCGTCGACGAACAATTCGTTCCGCGCGCGATGGGGAAATCTCTTTCGTCTCGGCGATCTCTGCGGCCCGACTTTTGACAGACTTGAGTTTCAACAGAACGAAAAGCCGGCGATACACCCTGATGTCATACGTGCGCTTTAGGAAGAATGTTTCAGGGCGGCGCACGCTGTAATTGTCAGTGTAAACATCGCGGACAAAGAGCAGCATCTCATCGTATTCGCGCAGGTCGACCTCAATATTGAGTGAGTATGGACCCTCTCTGTTGAGAATTGCGTTCAGCTCTTCCGTGTCGAGCTTCTGGTAATTCGCCCTCGTCAGAAGATGGCTGGTGAGGTCAGACAACCGGTGCTGCATCTCATCCTTTTCAGCGTCGCTGAAGGACAGAACACGCACCGTGTCCCGGTCAGGGCTGAAGGGGAGGTAGCAGCGCCGCATTTCCTCGGCGAGGAGGCGGTATTTGTGTCCGCGGTGCTTCTGCAGGCGCAGGGCGAGCTTGGCGAAGGTGTCGCGCCCCGCGCCAAGGCCGGGGTCGTTGCAAAGGTCTGCGATGACCGCTTGGCGGGTGAGGGGGATGAAACGGCTGGTGGCGCGTGGCTCTTGGGTGTCGGCAATGGCGTCCACGGTCAATACTCCACAGTTCAACGCGCCCACCTCGGCGCGCCCGCCCCCGCCTGATTAAACGGCGCTGTCAGCGGCGCAGTGCGTCAATGGCCCCGTCAAGGCCTGAAAGGCTGAGTTCAAACATTCGACCGTTCATAATCTCAGCAAGCATCCCAGTCGATTCCGTATAGCGCCAAAGGTCTGATCGCACCGGATTGATCCACGCAGCCTTGGGAAAGTGGGTCAGCAGCCGTTCGAGCCATACCGAGCCCGGTTCCTTGTTCCAGTGCTCCACAGAGCCGCCGGGCATCAAAATCTCGTAGGGGCTCATCGCTGCATCGCCCACAATGACGAGCCTCGTGTCGGCGGGAAGCGTTCTGATCATGTCAAGCGTTGCCACCTGGTCGGTCCGCCGCCGGGCATTCTCGCGCCAAACCCCTTCGTAGATGCAATTGTGGAAGTAGTAGTGCGTCAGGCTTTTGAACTCGCTGCGCGCTGCGGAGAACAACTCCTCACATAACGCCACGTGGTCATCCATGGAGCCACCCACATCCAGGAGGAGCAGCAGTTTTATGGCGTTTTGCCGCTCTCGCTGGGTGCGCACATTCAAAAAGCCCTCGCGCGCGGTGGCTGAGATGGTCTCCGGCAGGTCCACCTCTTCCTGCGCGCCGGTCCGCGCCAGGCGGCGCAGTTTGCGCAGGGCGATGCGCATTGCCCGCGTTCCCAGTTCGGTATCGCCGTTAAGGTCACGGAACTCGCGCTTGTCCCACACTTTGACGGCGCGGCGGTGGCGGGACCTGTGCTGCCCGATGCGCACCCCCTCAGGATTATAGCCGTAGGCGCCGAAGGGGCTCGTGCCGCCGGTGCCGATAAATTTGGAGCCGCCCTCGTGCCGCCCCTCCTGGTCCTGAAGGCGCTGGCGAAGCTCATCCATCAAAGCCTCGAAACCGCCGCGCTTTTCGATCTCCGCCATTGCCTCTTCCGACAGGGTGAGTTCGGCGAGCGCTTTCAGCCACTCAAGGGGGATGTCGCGCGGCTCCACCCCATCCGGCCCTTCGCCGGAGAGGGCGGCGACGCCCTGGAAGACCTTGGCGAAAACCCTGTCGAATGCGTCGATCTTCGTCTCATCCTTGACGAGGATGGTGCGGGCAAGGTGGTAGAAAGCTTCCGTGTCGGCGCCGACAACGCCCGCCTCCAGCGCCTCCAGGAGTGTCAAATACTCCCGCAAAGAGACGCCGACGCCCGCCTCCCGCAGTCCGTGGAAGAGGGGGGTGAACATGGCTAGCGTTCGCTTTTTTCAGCGGGCGCGAGGCGGGCAATCTCGCCCTGTACGTCGTTAATGCGCGGCCGGCGCGTCGCAGTGAAGGGGAGCGGGCGCAACACGTCCATGGCGGCGAGGCCGAGCCGGGCGGTCATGAGACCGTTGACGATGCCTTCCCCCAGCTTCGCCGAGAGCCGGGCGGCGATGCCTTTGCCGATCACTTCGCTGACCAGATTGTCGGTGGCTGCGATTCCGCCGGTGACGGCCAAGTGCGCAACGGCGTGGCGCAAGACCCGCAAAAAGCCCAGCGTACCCGGGCGGCCGCCGTAAATGACAGCGATCTGGCGCACCAGCGTGAGCGCTGCGAACAGCACGTAGGCAAGGTCCACCAACGCGCGCGGCGAGAGGGCGGTCACCGCTGCAACACGGCGGGAGGCAGAGGTGATGGCGCGCATCACTTCCTTGTCGAGCGGGGCCAGCACCTCCCGTTCGCCAAGTCCCACCAGATCACGCCCGTCGATGATCTCGCGCTGGTGCGCTTTGAGATTGGCGCGTCCCCGGGCCGTTTGCGGCCGGCCGTCGTAAAGATCTGCCAGGTCTTCAAGCACCGTGAGCGCCTTTTTGCGGTCGTCCAGTTCGACGGCCTTTTCCGCCCGCCGGCGCAGCCCCTCTACCTCCTTCAGCCGGCGGATCGCCACCCATTCGCGCAAAATTACGCCCAAGAGGCCCACGACGGTAAGCGCGGCGAGGATTGCCGCAACGCCGCCTAGCCAGGGGATGCGCGCCAAAAGATCCTCAACGAAGGCATAGATCGAAAGGGAAAGCGCCAGCCCCGCAAGGCCGGAAATCCCGACAGCAAAGAGCGAGAACCAGGAGAACCCGCGCCGCCCGGAACGGGGCGTTGCGACAACGGGTTCGCCAAGGTCCTGGGGGGCGATCGGCGCGGGGACCGGCGTTTCCGGCTCCTGCGCAACGTCCTCTAAATCGAAGACCTCGGGGCGGCGCTGACCGGTCATTGCAGGCGGTCTCCGATCAGATACTGGAGCACGCGGTCGAGCCGAATGTGGGGCAGCGAAAGCGTCACCCCGCTGTTGGAGCGTTCCAGCTGGCGGGGCCGGAACCGAAGCGTGTTGACGCCGAACGTCTCGCTCCCCTCAGCGAAAATGCGGGAAGGATCATCCGGCAAATCGCCTGGGAAGAGGCCGATCTCAGTGTCGCCGTCAAAAATGCGGCCGTTCATCCGCTCACCCTTCAGCGGGGTGCCCACAATGGTGGGAAGCGTCTGGCCGCGCCGCGCTGCAGTCCCCTCACGGGTCGCCCGCACCGCCGCCATCGCCGCCACCTCCACCTGCGCGCCGGAGAAGGCCGCCCGTTCGCGCGCTTCGGCAACAAGGTGCTCCAGGATCCGCTCCAGCTTGTCGTGGTCGGTATGGTGAATGTGGTCCGCCTTTGTGGCCACAAACAAGATCTTGTCGATCCGCCGATCAATGAGACTGCCCAAAAAGGTGAGCTTGCCCGTGCGGAAGCACCCCAGCACCGCCGTCAGTGCGCGCTGGAGTTCGCCCACCGCATCCGGCCCGCCGTTCAGCGCGGTGAGCACGTCCACCAGCACGATCTGTCTGTCGAGCCGCGCAAAGTGCTCCCGAAAGAAGGGCTTCACCACATGCGTCTTATAGGCTTCGAAGCGCCGCTCCATGGTTGCCCACAGGGAGCCTGGCGAAGGGTCGCCCTGGTGCGGCAGGGCAAGCGGCGCGAAGGTGAGCGCCGGTGAACCTTCCATGTCGCCCGGCATCAGGAAACGGCCGGGGGGCAGCGCAGCCAGCGCGTCCGGATCGGCCCGTGCCGCGCGCAGGTACGTCGTGAAGGCGGTGGCGAGCGCTTCGGCCACCGGCTCGGTGGCGGGCTGTTGCGGGTCCACCTTGGCGAGTGCGTCGTGCCAAGGCTCTGCTTCCCGCGGGCGCCTGGCCGCTTCATCCGCTGCGTTGGCGCACCAGGCCGCGTAGGTGAGGTTCATGAGCGGCAGGTCGAGCAGCCATTCGCCTGGATAATCAATGAGGTCGAGATTAAGGGTGCCTGGGCCCATCCTGCGGCTGAAGAGGCGTGCGCTCTCATACTCGATGGTCACTCTCAGTTCTGCGATGCGGCGGGTGGAGGATGGCCATACGCGCTCGTCCGCCAGCGCCGTCACATGGGCCTCATAGGGAAAGCGCGGCACATCATCGTTGGGCTGGTGCGCGAGGGCCGCTCCGGCAAGCCGTCCTTCCGCATACGGCATAAACAGCGGCAGGCGCCCGCCGTGGATGAGGTTGTGCACCAGGGCTGCCAGAAACACCGTCTTGCCGGAGCGGGACAGCCCGGTGACGCCAAGGCGGACTGACGGAGCCATCAGCTCGCCGACCCGGTCTTCAAGGGTTGCCGCTGCGTGCCGCGCCCTCTGTTCGATTTGGCGCAACCGCTCGCGCATCCGCCCACCCATCCTGCGTGCCGTGGGAAGATTTATGGCTTCAGGCCGCATCGTGAAAGTGCGCGTGCCAGGTCGGTTGATGTCTTTTGTGAACTCTGAGGGCGTTGGTGCATTTCCCGTGTGTTGCGCCATCAGGCAAAGCCCCACACGTCAGGATCGTTCGTGCCGTCCGCCGTCCTTATCGTTAACCGCTCATCCGGGCATCACCTCAACGCCGATGAGCACAAAGGCGGGAGCGAAGCGCTGCTTCGCGATTTGGGTTTTGCGGTTGAAACGGCGGGCGGCTCAATTCGCCGGCAGATCTCCAAAGCGCGGCGAAGCTCTGCCGACATCGTGGTGGTCGACGGCGGCGACGGGACGCTGAATGCAGTTGTAGGCGCGCTCGGCCTTGATGGCCGGCCCATCGGCCTGATCCCTGGCGGCACCATGAACCTCATTGCCGCTGACTACGGCGTGCCGCTCGACCGGCAGGCGGCCGCGGAATCCATCGCAGGAGGGCAATCACGCGCCATCGACGCGGCAACGATGGGGGGCAGGCTGTTTCTGCACACCGCCTTCACTGGTCTTCCCGTGCGTATCGGCGTGCACAGGGAGGCGCGGCGCGGCGCGATGGGGTTGATCACCAAGGCTCGCCTTGCGGTGCACGCCTTCACCAGCGGCCACAAGGATGAGACGCTGTCGCTGCGGGAGCCATCTGCGGCGGACGCGATCAGCGGCGAGTCGTTCGTGTTTGGGGTCGGCGATTTTGTAGGGCAGATTATGCCGCGCCCGGAGCGCGTCGCTGTCAACGATGGCCGGATGACGGCCATCGCCATCCGGCCCAAAAACTCCGCGGACCTGGCGCGGCTCTTGGTGCGCGGCGCATTTGGCACTCTTCTCGCCGACGAGGCCGTGACGCGCCGCGAGCTTGGCAGCGGCACCCTGACAGGCCGGCGCCGGGGCACCCATGCAATGCTCGACGGGGAAAGTGTGTTCGTCCGCCTTCCCGCTGAGATCGTGATCCGCAAAGGGGCATGGCGGCTGTTCGTTCCCCACCCTGGCACAGGAGCCGCTGCGTGACGCTGATCGCTCATCTTTCCGACATCCATTTTGGATCAGAACTGACGGGCGCTGCTGAAGCACTCCTTGAGGCTCTGAACTCGGCGGACTACGCCCTTGTGGTGTTGAGCGGCGATCTCACCATGGCGGCAAGGCGGAGCGAGTTCGAGCTGGCTCGTGCTTTCGTCCAGGCGCTGCGCCATCCGGTGCTTGCGGTTCCCGGAAATCACGATGTGAGCCCCTACCGCCTGCACGAGCGCATGGTGGCGCCATGGCGTCGCTGGCGGCGCTACATCAACGAAGAGCTGGAGCCCACTTGGCGCAACAACAACGTCGCTGCCGTCGGCATCAACACCGCCCGACGCATGCTTGCGCGGTTCGACTGGTCCCACGGGAGCGTGTCGGCTGCACAAATGCGCGCTCTTGGTCTGCGCTTTAGTGCATTGGGTCCGGCGGCGTTGCGCATCGTGGTTGCGCACCACCCTTTTCTGGCGGAAGAGACCGCCGACCTTGGCACGCGTCCTCGCGTGATGGTGCGGCGGGCGCGCAAGGCGCTCAACGCCTTCGCCGCGGCGAAAGTTGACCTTGTGCTGGCGGGGCACCTGCACCGGACGTACGCCGCCCGCCACGAAGCCGTTGCGTCAACCGGCGGGACGGTGCGGCCGGTGACGGTGGTGCAGGCCGGCACGGCACTCTCACAGCGCATGCGCGGCGAGACGAACAGCTTTAACCGCATCGAAGTTGGCGATGGCGTCTGCGCCGTCCATCCGATGGTGTTGTCAGCGAAGGGTTGGGAACGGCAGCCGACGCCGCTGACGCAGTTTCATCTCGCTGAGAAGGACTGACGGGTCAGTCCTCGTTCGGGATGCCGCGCAGGAGCGCCGTTATGCGGCTTTGCCGCCCTAAAAACTCTGCCGCTTCGTTGAGCGGAAGTGCCTGGGAGAACACAAACCCTTGTCCCACCGTGCACCCCATGGCGCGCAGTTTTCTTAGCGTCTCTTCGTCTTCGATCCCTTCAGCAACCATCCGCAGGCGAAGCTTGCGCGCCATCTGAACGATGGCAGCCACAATTTTCTGACTTGAGGGGTTCGCGCCGGCGTTGGTCACAAAGCTGCGGTCGATTTTGACCTCGCGGATGAACGGCTCGCGGATATGGGTGAGCGAGGCGAACCCGGTGCCGAAGTCGTCCAACGCCACCATGAAGCCCATGTCGGCGAGCGTGTTCAGATTGTCCCTGACGGTGCCCTTTTCGCGGATGAGGACGTTTTCCAACACCTCGAATGCGATGTGTGACGCAGGGATGGAATGCTGCTGCTGCAACGATGCAACCAAAGCGATGAGGTCACGCTGGGCGAGTTGGCGTGCTGACAGGTTGACGGAGATGTGGCCGAAGTCGAGACCCATGCGAGACAGCTCTTCGGCGGCGCGAAACGAACCGGCGAGGGAGACGTTCGACAAATCGACGCCCACTACCGGAGACTCCAATGCCATCCAGAACGCGCCGGGGGTGAGAACGCCGCGCTGTGGGTGACGCCAGCGGCATAGCGCCTCAAAGCCCACAATGGCTCCGCTCTCAAGATCCACCTTGGGCTGAAAGAACGGCTCGAACTCCCCTTCGGCGATGGCACGGCGCACGTCTTCGATGAAGGATCTTTCCGCGTCCCGCCGTTCGCGGATCGCCTGGCTGTACCGCACGACGGAGGGGGTGCCAGCCCGTCCGGCCTCGCGCAGGGCATAGGACGCGGCCTTGAAAAGGTCGACACCGCCCACGGTATCAAATGGGTAGATGGCAAGGCCGATGCTGGCCGACACCGGGACGACGTCGTCGCCCACAACGACCTCGGTGGCCAGCGCCTCCGCAATTTTGTGGGCGCGGCGGGTCAGCCCGTCCTCGTCGCTGGTGCTTGACAGGATGATTGCAAACTCGTCGCCGCTGAGGCGCACAACCGTGTCGGTGCTGCGCACCAGGTTCGTCAAAACCCGCGCGCAGTAGCGCAAAATCATGTCACCGGCCAGATGCCCGTGGGTCTGAACCAGTCCCTTAAAGTCATCCAGGTTGATGAGGATGAGACCGGCCAGCTCCCGCTTCGTCTGCGCAAGTTCCGTTGCCGCATCCAGCGCCTTCTCAAAGTAAAGACGGTTGTGGGCTCCGGTCAGAGGGTCCCGCTCGGCCATGTTTTTGATGGCATCTAGCTCGGCCCGCTCGGTGGTGACGTCTTCAACGGTGGCCAACCAGCCGGTGGCGAGACCTTCATCGAAGGCGAACGCGACCCGCATTTTCACCGCAATGCATTCCCGCTCGCCGGTGTCGATTTGAAATGTCCGGCTGAAGACCCCTGTGACGTCTTCGGCTCCGCTGAGCAGGTTGCGCAGCTTTGTCCGGTCGTGGGGCGCGAAACACGCCAAAAGATCGCCGACCGTTTCCAAGGATTGCGAGCACAAAATGGTGTGGGCGAGGGGAGAAGCGTCCAGCCCATCATCGCCATATCTGTGGAACAATGTGCCCAGCTCGGCGAGCTGGAGGAAATGGCTGACGCGTGAGGTGTCACGCTGAAGGTGCTCGCTCCACAGGGCGTGGGCTTTGGCCTGGCTGGCGAGTTCGGCTGTGAGCTCGGCGATCAGCGCAGCAGCAGACCCTGCGACTTCGGTGGCGCCTGCGCCCGCAGAGACTGGCGCGACCGCCGCAGCCCATCCGCGACGACCACTGATGGTCACCGGTGCGCAGGACGCCACCGCAAACGCCGCCCGTTCAGCGCCGATACCTCTGTAGAGAGTTTGGTGCCCCGGGTTGACGGGATGGCGCCACTCTTCGCTCACCGCTTCGGCAAACCTCGGATCAGCGCCGACGGCTGTGTACAGCGCCGGCCCATTGCCGTCGCCGAGGTCCACAAGGGCGACCGGCGTGTCGGCGGCCTCAGCCAAGAGCTTTGCAAGCCGGGCCGCGCGGAACTCGAACGGTGGCAGGCGCTCCGGCGCATCGCTGGCGGAGGCGCCGCCTGCCGCGTAGCACGCTGGCGCGTTGTTGCCCGCATCTGAGCCCCCAAGCCAACGGGAGGGCTCATCACGCTCACCACGTATGGGTTGCACACGCTTTGCCACCGTTCCTCCGAACGTACACGGCGTTCGCCGGTCACAACGCGTGCCGACCGCCAGCGTGCGGTGTATCGGCCCAAGCCTGCCTGAAGCTTTTTCGGGTCTCAGCCGAGCCTGCGCAGGAGGGATAGCAGCATTGTCCGTTCGTTCTGGTTGAGCGGTTCCAGCGTCGCTTCGGTGATGGCTTTTGCGCAGGTGACGGCACGGTCCAAAAGCGCGCGACCTTCTGCGGAGAGGGCGATGACGCGGCGCCGACCATCCTCGCGATCCGGCGCAAACGTGACCAGGCCCTTTGCAGCAAGGCGATCCACCACACCCTTTGCAGTGGCCACGTCCATTGCCGCAAGCCGACCGATCCGGTTTTGCGACGCCTCACCCACCTCGCCAAGGCGCACCAGCAAAGCGAATTGGGTCGGGGTGAGGCCAGCAATCATATGGTCTTGGAAAATGGCGGCGTGGCGCTGGCTTGCCAGCCGCAGGAGGTAGCCCACCTGGGCATCCAGACTGTAGCTCTCGGGCTTTGCTGCGCTGGCCTCATGCGGCTCCCGCGGCTTGCTCGGCCCGGCTTTTTCGTCCGCCGCGGCAGTCACACCACGAGGGTCGCTTGCGCGATCTCCGGGTGTGCTTCCAGCTCTGCAAAGGTTCCCGAAAAGCGCACTTCGCCCTTTTCGATGATCACCGCGCGGTCGGAAACGAGTTTAGCAAAATGGAGGTTCTGTTCGCTCACCAGAATGGCAAGTCCCTTGCGCTTCATCTCACCGATAACGGCGGCCATCTCCTCCACGATGCGCGGGGCAATGCCCTCCGACGGCTCGTCGAGGAGGATGAGACGGGGATTGCCGATGAGGGTGCGTGCGATGGTGAGCATTTGCTGTTCGCCGCCGGAGAGCCGGCCCGCCGCCTGGCGCCTGCGCTCGGCAAGGTTCGGAAACAGGGAAAACAGCGCTTCGGCCTGCCACTCGGGCGCATCCTCCCGCGCCGGCCGCCGGCCCACCTTAAGATTCTCCTCCACCGTCAATTCGGGGAAGACACGCCTGTCTTCAGGCACATAGCCAATGCCGGGTCGCTCGCTCTCCAACACCGAAGCGCGCTCCGAGTCCCGTACGTACTCCTTC
>JBCDFB010000004.1:0-24084 GCA_039178655.1 Pseudomonadota bacterium
CTTTCGGCGCCACGCGCTGGCAGCTGTTGAAGGGTGTGCAGATACCCTTGGCGCTGCCGAGCATCATGCAAGGCATCAACCAGACCATGATGATGGCGCTGGCGATGGTCGTGATCGCGTCGATGATCGGTGCGCGCGGTGTTGGTGAAACCGTGCTCTTAGGTCTGCAGCGCAACGACAGTGGCCAGGGCCTCGTTGGCGGCCTCGCGATCGTTATCCTTGCCATCATCTTCGATCGTATCACGCAATCTGCCGGAAACAGGGCCCAGGGCCACCGGCATGTCCACGGCTGAGGGCCGCACGATGACCTTTATCGACGTCAAGAATGTCACCAAGATTTTCGGGCCCGATCCGAAAGCCGCGCTGGCCCAGGTCAAGGACGGGATCAGCAAAGACGATCTTCTCGCCAGCGGCCACACGCTCGGTGTCGACAACGTCACCCTGCAGATCGAACGGGGCGAAATCTTCGTGGTGATGGGCCTGTCGGGGTCGGGAAAATCGACCCTGATCCGGCACTTCAACCGGCTGATCGAACCCACTGACGGTGAGATCTTGGTGGACGGCAAAAACGTCCTCACCATGTCCGGCCGCCAGCTGGAGAAGTTCCGGCGCACCACGATGTCGATGGTGTTTCAGCGCTTCGGGCTGATGCCCCACCGCACCGTGATGGAGAACGTTGCCTACGGCCTTTCCGTGCGCGGCATGTCCAAAAGCGAGCGGCAAGACCGTGCCATGAAGTGGATCGAGACCGTCGGTCTTGCCGGCTACGAGCATCAGTATCCCACGCAGCTTTCCGGCGGCATGCAGCAGCGGGTGGGCCTTGCGCGTGCCCTCGCCACCGACGCGGAGATCCTGTTGATGGACGAAGCGTTCTCGGCGCTCGATCCGCTCATCCGCAGCCAAATGCAGGATCAGCTCATCGAACTGCAGGCGGATCTCGGCAAGACTATCGTCTTTATCACCCACGACCTTGATGAAGCGCTGCGGATCGGCGACCACATCGCCATCCTGAAAGACGGCAAGCTCAGCCAGGTGGGCACCCCGCCGGAAATCCTGCTGCGCCCGGCGGACGACTATGTGGCCGACTTCGTGCGTGACGTGAACCGCGCCCGCGTCCTTACCGTGGAGACGGTGATGAAGCCGCCGAAGATGCGCTTCACCAACAGCGACATTGCCGCCGCGCTGGAGGAAATGCAGCGGGTTGGCGAGAAGTTCGGCTATGTGGTGGACAACGAGCGGTATCGCGGCGTTGCCAAGATGGACCGGCTGAAGTCAGCGCAAGGCGGCGCAGGCGCAGACCTTTACAGCCTTGCCGAAGCCGGGCCGACTGTGTCGATGGATGTGGCGCTGGAAGATGCGCTGCCCACCGCGCTCGACACCGACTATCCGGTCCCCGTGCTGGACGATAAAGGCTGGCTGATGGGCGTGATCTCCACCCGGGAAATGTCCCAGGTGCTTTGCCCGCCGACGGCGGCAAACGACGCCCGGCCGGAGACACCTGAGCCACCCAAGGCCGCCGCGGAGTAACCACAAAACCACCCTACGGTGCGCCGCAGCAATCGTTCGTGCGGATGCAAAATTGCTTGGGTGCACTGCAGCATCGCGCTAACCTCCTGCGCAGGGAGGGCTTTGCCACGTGGTGCGCCTTGCAGAATTTGACAGCTACGCCGAGGCGCGCCGCCGCTTTGTGTGGCCAAGGTCAGCCGCGCATAACATTTCGGAAGTCTGCGCCGGGCAGTGGGCGGCGCGCGAGCCGGATCGGACAGCCCTTGTCCTCGCCGATGGGAATGGCCATCCCCGCACGGTCATTTATGGCGCGCTGGAGGGCCTGGCATCGCGCTGCGCCAACGTTCTTGCCGCTGAAGGGATAACTGCCGGCGACCGGGTTGCCGTCCACCTCGGCCAGCGCCTGGAAACGGTCTTTGTGCATCTCGCCATCTATAAGCTTGGCGCGGTGGCGGTACCGCTTGCAGCCGTGTTCGGGCCGGATGCCATCGCATTCCGTCTCGCCCACGCCGGCGCCAAGCTTCTGATCACTTCCGCTGACGGCGCCGAGCAACTCGCCGACCTGGGCACGCCCATCCTGAATGCTGACCGTGAGGGACCGGGGCGTCGGCTGTCCACGCTGATGGACCGCGCCAGTGACGTTTGCCCCGCGCGCCGCACGGGGCCGGACGACCCAGCCCTGATGATCTTTACGTCCGGCACCACAGGCCAGCCCAAGGGCGCGCTCCACGGTCACCGTGTGCTGCTTGGCCATTTGCCGGGCGTTCAGATGCACCACGACCTTGCACCCCAGCCGGGCGACCGGCTGTGGACGCCGGCGGATTGGGCGTGGGCGGGAGGTTTGTTGAATGTCCTTCTCCCGGGGCTTGCCATGGGCATACCGGTGGTTGCTCAACGCACGCCGCGCTTTGACCCACAGGAGGCCCTGGATTGGGCAGCGCAAGCGGGGGTGCGCAATGCATTCATTCCGCCGACGGCGCTCAGGATGATGCGTGACACCACGCCGAAAGTGGCCTTCCGCTCCGTCGCTTCAGGCGGTGAGCAGTTGGGCGCGGCAACCTTCGACTGGGGCAAAGAAAGGCTCGGCCTCACCATCAACGAGTTTTACGGGCAGACCGAGTGCAATCTGGTCCTGTCCAGTTGCAGCGCATGGGGCATCGGCCGCGCAGGGATCATCGGCAAGCCAGTGCCCGGCCACGATGTTGCGATCCTGCGCGAGGATGGTTCTCCCTGTGCCCGGGGCGAACAGGGCACCATCGCCATGGCCGCGCCCGACCCGGTGATGTTTCTGCGCTATTGGGACGATCCCGCGGCGACCAAGGCAAAGTTTATCGGCCGATACATGCTGACCGGCGACCAGGGTGTGGATAACGGCGACGGCGACGGTGTGCGATTCGTGGGCCGTGACGACGATGTGATTTCCTCCGCCGGATACAGGATCGGCCCGGGCGAGATCGAAAGCTGTCTTGCAGGACATCCGGCGGTGCAGCTTGCCGCAGTCGTCGGCAAACCCGACCCGTTGCGCGGTGAGATCGTGACCGCGTTCGTCAAACTGTCAGAGCGCTTCTCGCCCAACGAGCGCTTGGCCGAGGAGATCGCGCAGTTCGTGAAGGCGCGGCTGTCAGCCCACGAATACCCACGCGAGGTGAAGTTCGTGGATGACGTGCCTCTCACCAGCACGGGCAAGGTCATAAGGCGCGTGTTCCGCGCCTAAACTCACCCGCGGCACACACCGCAGCTGCGCTTATGCGGGCGGGGAAGACTCAGCCGACTTCCCGCTCCGTCGGCGCGTTCCGCGCTTGGGTGCACTCTTTCGCGGCCCCGCAGCCCCCTTCACGGCCGGCACCGAGCCGTTTGCAGCCTGTGACTTGGCGCGCTTTGGCTTTGCCCGCGCAGGAGCGGCGACCGGCTCCGTGCCTGCGGCCTCCTCTGCCTGGGCAACTGAGCCGGTGTTTCCTACCCCTTGCTCGGTGTCCGGCGCGTCGGCGCCCTCCTGCGCCGCCTCTTCGGCCGGTGGCGCCGCTTCGACGCTCTCAGTATCACCCGCCAGGGGCTGGTCCTCCACCGCCACCAACGGTTCGGCCGCCGCTTTTGCCGTGTCCATCGCCGGCGTCACCGCCGGGTCGCCGGAGGCGATGACTGGGGCCTCCTCGTCCGGCTCGGGCGCCGCTTTGATCTCGGGCTCCAGGATTTGCGCGACCGGCGCAGTGTCGTTTGCGGGCGGCTGGTGCGGCTGCGGCGCCGGAACCGCCGCAGCATCAGCGGCATCCCAAGTCTGAATGAACTCGGTGATGCGCGGTGCAATCTCTTTGCGGAAGCGGGAGCCGTTGAACACCCCGTAGTGCCCCACCTCCGGCTGCATGTAGTGGCGGTGCTTTTCGGCAGGCAGATGCGGGGTCAGGGCGTGGGCCGCCTCCGTCTGGCCGAGACCTGAGATGTCGTCCATCTCCCCTTCGATGGTGAAGATGGGGGTACGCTCGATGGCCGACGGGTTCACCACCACGCCCCTATGCCGCATGGTGCCTGCGGGCAGCGCATGGCGCAGGAACACGGTATCGACCGTCTGCATATAAAACTCCTCCGTCAAATCCATGACGGAGAGATACTCGTCGTAAAACTCGCGGTGTTTGTCGGCACTGTCGCCATCACCGCGGACGAGATGGTCGAAATAATCGTAATGCGCGGTGACGTGACGGTTAAGGTTCATCGTCATGAAGCCGGTCAATTGCAAGAAGCCGGGGTAGACCCGCCGCATGACCCCGGGATGGGGGAAGGGGACCGTCATGATGACGTTCCTGCGGAACCAGTCGAGGTCTTTGCCGGCGGCAAACGTGTTGACCTCTGTGGGGCTTTCGCGCGTGTCGATGGGCCCACCCATCAGCGTGATGGAGCGCGGCAGGTGGCCTGCTTTGCGCTGCTCCAGGAGGGCGGTTGCCCCGAACACAGGCACCGCAGGCTGGCAGACCGCGACCATGTGCAGGTCGCCTTCGAAGAAATTCACCCAATCGGTGACGTAGTCGATGTAGTCATCCAGGTCGAACCGGCCCATGCCGAGCGGCACCATCCGCGCGTCCACCCAGTCGGTGATGTAGACGTCGTGATGGGGTAAGAGCGCCGCCACGGTGCCGCGCAGAAGCGTCGCGTAATGGCCCGACATGGGCGCCACAATCACCACGCGGGACTGGCGCGGCATATCCGCCGGCATTTGCCTGGCGAAATGGACCAGCCTGCAGAACGGCCGCTCCCACACGATCCTTTCGCGCACTGGGACGACGTGCCCATTGACGGTTGTGGTGTCGAGCCCGAATTCGGGTTTGCCGTACCGCCGCGTCATCCGTTCGAACAGGTCGCCGGCGGCGGAGATCTGCTTGCCCACCTCGGTGTGGGCCAGGGGGTTCAGAGGGTTTTTGTAGTACAGCCGCACCGCATCGTTCATCGCCCGCATGGGGCTGAGGAAGGCATGGTTCCACTCGTAAAAAAAATAGTACATGCGCACCTTCGGTCGGGTTTTCGTCATTTCTTTTGCGGTGCACCATATCGCAAGTCATCGGTCGGAAGGCAAGCAATCCCATGAGCTCGGCAGATGACCAGGCGAGGAAACCCTTGTTTTCCTCTCCTTTCCAAGATCAGCCGGGAGCGCCGAGACCGCGCGGAGAGCTTTGGATCGATGCACCCACCGTGCTGGCCCAAGAAGGTCACGTGGTGCGGGTGCGAACACTGCTCCTCCTGCGGTGGCTTGCAATCATAGGCCAGCTCTCCGCAATCGTGTTCGTGGCGTTCGTGCTCGGCTTCAAGATGCCGGTGATGGTGTGCCTGGCGTTGGTGGCGATCTCCGCGTGGTCGAACGTTTATTTGCGCGCACGCTTTGCAGATCACACGCGCATGCCCGAGCACTGGACGGCATGGGTTATGGGCTTCGACATTGCCCAACTCGGCCTGCAACTGGCCCTGACTGGCGGGCTTACCAACCCGTTCGCGCTCCTTGTCATTGCGCCGGTGATGGTCTCCGCCACCACGCTGTCGGCAAGCCGCACCCTCTTTCTGGGCGGGCTCGCCCTGCTGATTGCAACGCTGATGGGCGTTGTTTACATGCCGCTGCCCTGGTTCGAAGGGGAAGCGTTCAATCCGCCTTTCTTGTTTACCGGCGGTGTGTGGCTGGCGCTGGTGTGCAGCCTCACCTTCATGGGATTTTACGCCTTCCGCGTTGCCGAAGAGCGCCGGCAGTTGGCCAATGCGTTATCGGCGACGGAGATTGTGCTTAGCCGCGAGCAAAGCCTTCACGCCCTTGACGGGCTGGCGGCGGCGGCCGCTCACGAACTGGGCACTCCCCTGGCAACCATCACTTTGGTGGCGCGTGAGTTGGAGCGCGAGATGGAGGCCGATTCGCCCATTGCCGAGGATATTCGCCTCCTCCGCTCCCAGTCGGAGCGATGCCGGGAGATCCTGGGCAAACTCAAGACTCTGGGAGACGACGGGGAAAGCCCGCTCACCCGGCAAAGCCTTGCCACGCTGCTTGATGAGGTGTCCGAGCCCCATCGCGGGACGGGCATCAATATCACCGTCGATGTCCTGGGCGAGGATGATGCGCCAGTCATGTGGCGCAATCCCGCGATCCACTATGCTCTTGGCAACCTCATTGAAAACGCTGTGGATTTTGCGCGTGCGGATGTCTCCATCACCGCCGATTGGAGCGAGAGCACGGTCCAGATCGTGATTGCGGACGACGGCCCTGGCTTTCCGCCGGAGGTGCTGGAGCGCATCGGGGATCCGTTCGTGAGCCGGCGGGAGGGGGAGCGCCGGGGCGGCGGGCTTGGTCTTGGCATCTTCATCGCCAAAACGCTGCTGGAGCGCACCGGAGCAACGGTGACGTTTGAGACCGACGACGGCGCGATCACCTCAATTACATGGCCTCGAGACGCCCTCGCCGTGGCGCGGGTAGGGGGGCAGGCGGGCGTGGGCGCAACGGTGTCAAGCCATTCGGTATAGCCAATTCGTCACACCGTAGGGCCCGCGGATCGGCAGGCCCTATATTCCAATTCGAAAGGAGTTTGTGTGATGCAATACGCTGCAGAAGGGCAATCGGGCGAGGCTCCGAGCGGTCGCCTGTTGATCGTCGACGATGACGCTGCGTTCGGACAGCGCCTGGCGCGCGCCATGGAAAAGCGCGGCTTCAGCACTGAGGTGGCTGGCAGCGCCGCGGAGGCGAGTTCGCAGGTTGACCGCGATCCCCCCGATTTTGCCGTGGTGGACATGCGCCTGGGTGACGGCAATGGGCTCGATATCGTGGACCGCATCCGCAAGAAAAAGCCGGATGCGCGGGCCATCATCCTGACCGGGTACGGCAACATCGCCACAGCAGTCACTGCCGTGAAGATCGGCGCGGTTGACTACCTTGCCAAGCCGGCTGACGCTGATGACGTTTACGCCGCGCTGACGCGGGAGCCGGATGACCCGCCAACGCCGCCGGAAAACCCCATGTCCGCCGACCGGGTTCGGTGGGAGCACATTCAGCGCGTTTACGAAATGTGCGACCGCAACGTCTCCGAAACCGCACGGCGCCTCAACATGCACCGCCGCACCCTGCAGCGGATCCTGGCAAAGCGGGCACCCCGCTAGTCCCCAAAGGGCAAGCGTCGCTGCTGTCATCGCTGTGTCATGGCCCGTCGCGACAAGCTCGCGCCGGGCGATCGGGGAACGGCGGTCAGGGCAATGGGTGAACTAAACGGCAGCAAGCGGCCAGGCACCGCCAGGGAGGTATTTGGCGCATTCCTGCCCCTGGGGCTGACGGCGTTTGGCGGCCCGGTCGCCCATTTGGGGTTCTTTCGCACCGCATTTGTCGAACAGCGCCGGTGGCTTTCAGACAGCGCCTACGCGGACCTTGTTGCGCTCTGCCAGTTTCTCCCCGGCCCTGCGTCGAGCCAGGTGGGGATGGCCATTGGCCTGCAGCGGGCAGGCGGGCTGGGCCTTATTGCGGCATGGGCCGCGTTCACTTTGCCGTCCGCTTTAGCCATGGCCGCCTTCGGCATCCTTTTGGGAACGTTCGGTGTCCTGGCTGACGCGCCCTGGATCTTGGGGCTGAAGGCAGCGGCAGTCGCTGTCGTGGCCCAAGCGCTCCTTGGCATGGCGTCCTCGCTGGCCGGCACCCGGGAACGGGCAACCATTGCAGCAATTGCGGCCATTGCGATCCTCCTCGCACCGGATCGCACCGTGGCACAACTGGCCGTCATCATCCTCGGCGGGTTTGCCGGTTTGGCCCTCAGCGACGTGGATGCGCCGGACAAAGGTGCGCCAACCGCGCGAACCATACCGCGCCCTGTGGGGGCCGCAGCCCTTGCGCTTTTCTTCGTTCTTCTTGCCGGCCTCCCTCTGCTTGCCGGCTTTGGCCCCGCGCTTGATCTATTCGACAGGATCTACAGGGCCGGCGCGCTGGTGTTCGGCGGCGGACACGTGGTGCTCCCTCTTCTGCAAAGCGAAATGGGGAGCATGGTTGGCGAGGCGCAGTTCCTTGCAGGCTACGGCGCTGCGCAAGCCGTCCCGGGCCCGCTGTTCACGTTCGCTGCTTACCTTGGTGCCGTATCTCAGCCGTTTGGCGGCGTTGCCGGCGCCAGCATTGCGCTCATTGCCATCTTTCTGCCCGGCGCCCTCCTTGTGGTGGGTGTCCTGCCATTCTGGGAAGGGGTGCGCAAAATGGCACTGGCGCGGCGGATCCTGGCGGGCGTCAACGCGGCCGTGGTGGGCCTCCTGGTCGCCGCATTCTACGACCCGGTGTTCACGATGGGGGTGCCGTCAGCGGCGGCACTCGCGCTCGCCATCGCCTCCTTCATCGCGCTGCGCCAGTGGCATGCTCCACCCTGGGCTGTGGTGGTGGCGTGCGGCCTGATTGGCTGGATAGCCCTTTAGTCGTCCATGACATGACCGGCCCGCTGTGGGTGTGAGAGCCTGATCGCCGGAGCCGCCTTCGCGCCCCCTGAAGAGCGGCAGCCGGCGGCAGGGTCAGGGGGCCCGCAGGGCCGGCGCAGCCGCTTGCCTTTGACCCTGCCGCCGGTTGCCGCCAGGGGGAAAGCGCGAAGGCGGCTCCGGCGATCAGGCGCCCTGATTGCTGGTGAGCCCGAGCCCGCCGGAGGCCATCGCAGCATCCGAGGGACACACCCTTTCATTTCTCTGCCACTCACGCCGCGTTTCTTTGGGCGTCAGCGATTGCCCGCCACAGCGTGTCCGGTGTGGCGGGCATATCGATGTGGGTGATGCCCACGTGGCGCTGGAGGACGTCAACGAGGGCGTTCATGACTGCGCCGCAGGAGCCGATGGAGCCCGCTTCGCCCGCGCCCTTGATGCCCATGGCGTTGTGCGTGGACGGGACGTTGCGCGTCTCAAAGTGAAAGAACGGCACGTCGTCCGCGCGGGGAAGGGCATAATCCAGAAGGGAGGCTGACAGGAGTTGGCCGTCCTCGTCATAGACTGTGCGCTCCAGCAGGGCCTGGCCGATCCCCTGGACCACGCCGCCATGAACCTGCCCCTCCAGAAGGCTGGGGTTCACTGTGAGACCAAAGTCATCGACAATCACGTAGCGCAGGATCGTGACGATCCCCGTGGCGGTGTCGATTTCCAGTTCGCACGCATGTGTGCCGTTTGGGAACGTGGGTTCTGACTGGTCAACCATCCCCTCACCGGACAGGCCGGGCGCCTGCTGCGCAAGTTCTGAGAAGGCGACCGCACGGTCGGTGCCGACCACGCGCACCGAGCCGCCGGAAAATTCAAGATCGCCCGCCGACGCTTCCAGATGGTCGGACGCGAGCGCCTTCAACTTGTCCGCCAGTTGATCTGTGGCGGTGGCAACGGACGGCAGACCCAGCGGGATGGAGCGTGAGCCGCCCGTCCCGCCGCCGGTTTTCACCACGTCCGTGTCGCCCTGGATCATCGAGACGTCTTCCATGGCAACGCCGAGCTTGTCGGCGATCACCTGGGCGTAGGCCGTGGCGTGCCCCTGACCGTTGGACTGAGTGCCGATCAGGAGCGTGAAGCTGCCGTCGTTCTGGAGCACCACCTCTGCGCGCTCTACGCCCGGAAAGGCGCAGGCTTCAATGTAGGTGGCAAGGCCGATGCCGCGCAGGGCGCAGCGGGAGTTGCTTTCTGCTTCGCGCTCGAAAAAGCTGTCCCAGCCGATGACGTCCATGGCGCGGGTCATGTGCCCGTCGAACTCGCCGGTGTCGTAGGTGCGGCCGGCGGCGGTGGTGTAGGGCATCTGCTCGGGCGCGATGAAGTTCTTTCGACGGAGCGCGATCCGGTCGATCTTGCTGACGCGGGCCGCCTCATCCACCAGCCGCTCGATGGTGTAGGCCGCCTCCGGCCGCCCCGCGCCGCGGTAGGCATCAACCGGCACGGTGTGGGTGAAGATGCCCTTGATGGCCACATGCATTACGGGAATGTCATAGACGCCCGGCGCCATGGTTGTGCCCACCCAGGGGATGTAAGGGCCGAACTGGGCCAAGTAGCCGCCCATGTTGGCCATTAAATCCACCCTCAGCGCCAAAAACTTGCCCGCTTCATCCATGGCAAGTTCGGCCGTGGTGACGTTGTCGCGCCCCTGGCTGTCGGACAGGAACGCCTCTGAGCGTCCGCACACCCATTTGACGGGCTGGCCGAGCATTTTCGCCGCCTTCATGACGAGCGGATACTCGTTGTAAACGAAGATCTTGGTGCCGAAGCCGCCGCCCACGTCGGGCGTCACGACGCGGATGTTGGCCTCATCCTCCCGAAGAATTTCGGCGAGCACGCCCCTCATGCCGTGACCGCCCTGAGTGCCTGCCGTCAGGGTGTAGCGCCCGCTGTCGCCGTCATACTCAGCGAAACAGGTGCGTGTTTCCATGTAGTTGGTGACGAGGCGGTTGTTGACGAGTTCCAGCTTGGCGACGTTCGCCGCTCTGGCGAACGCGGCGTCCGTCTCGGCCTTGTTGCCTTGCTCGTACAAGAAGGCGAGGTTCGATCCGTGCTCGGGCCAGACCAGCGGCGCCTCGGGGTTCAGGGCTGAGGCGGTGTCGGTGACGGAGGGCTCGGCGCTCCAATCCACCTCAATGAGTTCGGCAGCGTCCTGCGCGGCGGCGGCGGTCTCCGCCACGATCATCGCCACGGGAACGCCCACATGGTGGACGCGCCCGTCCGCAAGTGCGGGGCGGGGCGGCACCCGCGTCGGCTGTCCATCAGCCTGCTTGAGGGCTGCACGGCAGGGCAGGGGTTTTAAGTCGGAAAGGTCGGCGTGGGTGAGGACGAGGCGCACGCCGGCGGCCGCCTTCGCCGCGTCGACGTCAGTGATGGAAAAAGTGCCCGATGCAATGGGAGCCCGCAGGAAGACTGCGTGGAGCATCCCCTCCTCTTGATGATCGTCTGTGTATCTGCCTTTGCCGGTGATGAGGGCCGCGTCTTCAACCCTCAGAGCCTTCGCGCCCACGCCGAATTTTGCCATCGTCACGTCGTTCATCGGCGTATCTCCTCATCAGGCGCTGTGGCGCGGCGCATCTCCTCATCGTGCGCTGTGGCGCGACTTAGCGCGCGATGAGGGCGTGGCCATGCGCGCCGGTTGGGGCCGATGGGCGCGTCGCGCGGCGTCACGCGTCCTGGAACGGTGGGGAAACGCTGGTTCCGGTATCCATCCAATCGGGTGCCGGCAGGCCCTTCTCGCGCATGAACGCGGGGTTGAAGATCTTTGACGCGTAGCGGTGCCCGTAGTCGCAAAGGATGGTCACAATGGTGTGGCCGGGGCCCATGTCCCGCGCCATGCGGATCGCGCCGGCAACGTTGATGCCGGTGGAGAGGCCGAGCACCAGGCCCTCTTCCCGCAAGAGCTGATAGACAAGCGGAAGACCCTCTTCGTCAGGGATTTGATAGGCCATATCCACGTTTAGCTCGGCAAGGTTCGCGGTGATGCGGCCCTGGCCGATGCCTTCTGAAATGGAGGAGCCGGATGAGGACAGCGCGCCGGAGGTGTAGTAGGCGTAGAGGGCCGCTCCCATGGGGTCCGCCAGGCCTATTTTGACGCCCTTGGGCTGGAGTGCGGCGGCAACGCCGGCAAGGGTTCCGCCGGAGCCGCAGGCGCAGATGAAGCCGTCGACCTTGCCCTCGGTATCGGCCCAGATTTCCGGACCCGTGGTTTCCACATGGGCCTGCCGGTTTGCCGTATTGTCGAACTGGTTGGCCCAAACCGCGCCGTGGGGAAGCTCGGCGGCCAGTTGCTCGGCAAGGCGCCCGGAGAGCTTCACGTAGTTGTTGGGGTTTTTGTAGGGGACGGCCGGCACCTCAACCAACTCGGCGCCGGCAAGGCGCAGGGCAAGCTTTTTCTCTTCGCTCTGGGTGACGGGGATGACGATGACGCTCTTGTAGCCGAGCGCGTTGCCCACCAGCGACAGGCCGATGCCTGTGTTGCCAGCGGTCCCTTCAACGATGGTGCCGCCCGGCTCCAGCGCGCCGCGGTTGATGGCATCGCGGATGATGTAAAGGGCGGCCCTGTCCTTCACCGACTGGCCGGGGTTCAGAAACTCCGCCTTGCCGAGGATGGTGCAGCCTGTCTCCTCGGACGCCCGCTTGAGCTTGATGAGCGGTGTGTTGCCGATGAGCTCGATCATCGATGCTGCCATGGTGTCCTCCTCTGCCGCCCCTTTGTTTGGCGGCAGTATCCCACGGCGCGCAAGGTGCGGGGGCTAGCTAGTCGCCGCGCTCTCCTCCAGCCCCTCTTCCGACAACGTGTCGAGTTTGGGCATCAGACGCAGCAGCTCCTTGGTGTAATCGGTCTGCGGGTTGTCGAAGAGACCGTCGGTTTCCTGCAGCTCAACGAGCTTGCCGTCCTTGGCGACGGCAACGCGGTCGCACATTTGGCGCACCACCGGCAGATCGTGGCTGATGAACAGCATGGTGAGGCCGAGGTGTTCCTGCAGGTCCTTCAGGATGTTGAGGATCTGGGCCTGAATGGAAACGTCGAGCGCCGAGGTTGGCTCGTCGCACACCAGGAATTTCGGCTGGGTGGCGAGGGCGCGGGCGATGGCGATGCGCTGGCGCTGTCCGCCTGAGAACTCGTGGGGGTAGCGCAGGCCCGCCTCCGCGCCGAGGCCCACACGGTCGAGGAGTTCATCCACACGCTGGTTGATGGCACGGCCGGTGAGGAGCTTGTGGTGGCGGATGGGCTCGGCAACCACATGGTCCACCCTCATGCGCGGGTTGAGGGAGGAGTAGGGGTCCTGGAAGATCATCTGGATCTTGCGGCGGAACTCGGCCTGGTCGGCCTTTTGGGTGGGGTCGCTCACCACCCTGCCGTCGAAGGTGACGGTGCCGCCGTCAAGCCGGTAAAGGCCGCAGATCATGCGCGCGATGGTGGATTTGCCGGAGCCTGACTCCCCCACGATCCCGAAGACTTCGCCGGGGTAAATATCGAAGCTGAAGTCATCCACGGCGGTAAAATACTGCCGTGCCCAGGGCAGGATCGCGCCTTTCTCGACAAAACGCTTGGTGAGGTTCTGCGCTTTGAGGAGCGGTTCCGACGGGTCCTGTTTCGTGGACGGCCAATCGCGGCTCAGATCCTCAATGGCAAAGCGCGTCTCCCGGCCGCCGTAGCTCACCTGCGGGAAGCGGGTCACCTTCACATTGGAGCGGGGGACGGCGGCGATGAGGGACTTTGTGTAGGTGTGTTGCGGGTTGCCGAGCACCTCCGCCGTCGGCCCATGCTCAACCACTTTGCCCATGTACATAACCGTCACCTTGTCTGTCGTTTCGGCTATGACGCCCATGTCGTGGGTGATGAGGATGACGCCCACTTGGCGCTCGATGGTAAGGTCTTTGATGAGGGAGAGGATTTGCGCCTGGACCGACACGTCGAGCGCGGTGGTCGGCTCGTCGGCGATGATGACGTCGGGCTCTGAGCAAAGGGCAAGGGCGATGACCACGCGCTGGCGCATCCCGCCGGAGAACTGGTGGGGATACTGGTCGAGCCGCACGGCTGGGTTGGGGATGCCGACCCGGTCCATGAGGGCGCGGGCCCTCTCGTTGGCCTCTTTGCGGGAGACGGGGATGTGCTCCAGGATCGTCTCCACCAGCTGGTGGCGCACGGTGTAGAGCGGATTGAGGCTCGTCAGCGGGTCCTGGAAGATCATGCTGATCTTTTTGCCGCGAAGTGCCCGCATGGCCTTCGCGTCGAGCCCGCTGATCACCTCGCCCCGGAAGTCGATGGTGCCGCCGGAGATGCGGCCCGGATTGTCCAGAAGGCCCATGATGGCCGCGCCTATGGTGGACTTGCCGGCGCCCGATTCCCCCACGAGGCCGTGGATTTCGCCAGGCTCCACCGAAAGGCTCGCGTCATCCACCGCAACGATGGTGCGCCGGCGCAGGGGGAACTCAACGCTCAGATCGTCGATGGTGAGGAGGGGCATCGTGCGGGTCCCTGGCGGCTGACTGCTCATTCGGCTGCAGTCTGTGTGCCAGGCGTAGCACTTGGGGCGCGATGCGGGGAAGTGGGCGGCTGCGGGTGCTGCGTGGAGGCTTGAACTTTGCCCGGGGACAGTGCGGGCGCCTGCCCCCGGAAACAGCCTTCCGTGTATGAAGCCCTGAGGGAAACGGCCTCGGCGCGGGGTTTGGCTAACCCCAGCCGAGTTCTTTCAGGGCGTGATTATCATTCCAAATCTTGGTCATGTGGCGGATCTTCTGTCCGTCAAACTCCATCGCATAAACATAGTCCGACGCTGTTGCTTTGCCTGTTGCGGGGACTGGGCCATCCACAGTGTGGGTGCCGTGGAACACACCAAATGCCGTGACGACACCCCGTTCTGCATCGGTGGAAAACGCTTTGAGTTCGTAGTGCCCATCCGGCAGCGGTGTCAGGAGCCCTTTCATCCACTCTGTGTAGGCTTCAAGGGTGTTGATATCGCCGAGCGCTCCTGATTGCGCAGCAAACGTGGCGTCGGCGTAGCAATACCCCTTACAACCGTCCCAGCCTTTTCCGGTTTCACATGCCTCAAAAAAGGCACGGGCGGTTTCTTCGATGAGCATGTCCAATCTCCATTTCAGGCGGGGCACATCCGGTCTGCGCTGAGGTTGATGTCAACGCATTTCACCGGCGTCAGGGCAGGATCAGTTCAAACCGGTGTAGCGAGCACCGGAATGGGAAAGGCGACCGCGGCGCGGCTAATACCGCATCCGCACATAACTCCCCGGGGCGTCCTCGATCGCGTTGAACGCTGTGCCGCCCGGGACGCGTGCGGGGACGCGGTCGCCGGAGCGGTGGGCGGTGAGCCAATCGTTCCACACGGGCCACCAGGAGCCGGGGACCTCGCGGGCGGTGACGAGCCACTGGTCGAGATCGCCGGAGGAATCGCCGTCTAGCCAGACTTGGTACTTGTTTTTGGCCGGGGGGTTCACGATGCCGGCGATGTGGCCGGACCCCGTCAGCACGAAGCGCGCCTCGCCGCCCAGCATCTTGTTGCCGCGGTAGACGGAGATGGCCGGGGCAATGTGGTCCTCCTTGGTGGCCACGTTGAAGACCGGGACCGTGATGTCCGCCGGCGACAACGCCTTGCCTTCAACCACCAGCTCGCCCTTGGAGAAAAGGTTTTCTAGGTAGAAATTGCGCAGATAAAACGAATGGTTGGCGGCGGGCATCCGTGTGGAATCGGAGTTCCAGTGCAAAAGGTCGAACGGGAAGGGGTCCTTGCCGCGGATGTAGTTGTTGATGACGTACGGCCAGATCAGATCGTTGGCGCGCAGCATGTTGAAGGCGCCGGCCATCGCCGCGCCCTCCAGATAACCCTTTGCGCGCATCTTGTGCTCAAGGGTCTCCAACTGCTCCTTGTCGACAAAGAGCTTCAGATCGCCGGCATGCTTGAAGTCAATCTGCGCGGTGAGGAAGGTTGACGTGTTGATGCGCGCGTCGCCGCGTTTGCCCATGTGGGCAAGGGTCATGGCGAGCAGCGTGCCGCCGACGCAGTAGCCCACCATGTCGAGCTTTTCCGCCTCCGCGGCCTTCAGCGCCGTGTCGATGGAGAAGAGCACGCCTTCGTGCATGTAGCTGACGAAATCCTTGTCGCGGTGCCGCTCGTCAGGGTTCACCCAAGAACAGACGAACACCGTGTGGCCCTGTTCGGTGAGCCACCTAATCATCGACTTTTCGGGGTTGAGGTCGAGGATGTAGAACTTGTTGATCCAAGGCGGGACGATGAGGATCGGCTCCTTGGCCACATCCTCAGTCACCGCCTTGTACTGGATAACCTGGCAGATGGCGTTCTGCGCAATCACCTTGCCGGGCGTGAGGGCCATGTTCTCGCCCACCGCGAATTTGCGCGGATCGGTCTGGCGCAGGCGCAACTCACCCTTGCCGCGCTCCATGTCCTCGGCGAAGGTTTTCATTCCCTTGGCAAGGTTCTCGCCGGACTTGTTGGCGGTCTCACGCAGCAATTCGGGGTTGGTCAGAATGAAATTTGACGGGGAAAGCGCATTGCAGAGCTGGCGCACGTAGAACTGCGCCTTCGCCTTGGTGTGCTCGTCCAGGTCGCCGGTGTCCTCAACCAGCTTTTCCGCCCAGCGCGTGGTGATGAGATAGCCCTGCTTCAGAAAGTCGAAGAACTGGATGGCGGTCCAATCCTCGTCCTTGAAGCGCTTGTCGCCGGGGTCGGGGGTGGCGACGGGGGGCGGCGCTTCGCCGGCAAGGCGCCGCATGGACTGGGCGTAAAGGCCCATCCATTCCGACGCGAGGCGGGCCTGGGCCTCGAACGCGCGGGCAGGGTCTGACATCCAGTAGTGGCCGACGCGGCTGAGGGTGCGCATCCACTCGGTGATCTCGGCCGTATAGTCGCCCTTCACCTCGCCATCTGCGAGCGGCTTGGCGTAGGCGGCAATGGCATCGTTGGCGTGGGCGAGCATTCTGCCGAGGTTCTCGGCAAACGCCTCGGGATTTTCGATGATGTAGTTGAGGATCGGATCGCGCGGTGTGCCCGCTGCGCCACGCTCTGCGGGGTTGTCGCCCCGCGCGCCGGGGGTGTTCACGGCCTGTTGTTTCTTTTGCGCTTCGCTCATGGGACGACATCCGGACGGTTGTGGCGCGATCATACGCAAGGTGCCTGGCAAAGTGATAGCGAAGTCGGCGCGTTTCGTTAAGGCAATGGGCGCTTTAGTGTGCGTGGCAGTGCTGGCGGGCTGCGTGGCCGAGCCGGGCGCTGCGCTGATCCCGCTTCCTGAGCGTCCCGCCACCGTGCTGCAAAGCGAAGCGCCGGAGGCGACGCCTGACGGTTTTGCCAACGTGCTGGCGGATCCGGCAACGGTTGCCGGCCTGCCGCGCACCCCCAAGGAGATTGCCGCGCAGGAGCGTGCGCTTGCCCACGAGGGCGCTGCGACTGCGGCGCTGGCGCGCGGCATTCCCACCACCTCCAACGCGGCGGCTTTGGCCGCTGAGGCGCGCAATGCCGTGGCGCGCACCCGCGCGCGCATCCGTGCACAGGCGCGCAACGGGGCGCCTGGGGAGCCCGTGCGCACCACTGTGGGCGATGCATCCGTGCCCGCAGAACCGGCGCCGGCTCAGCCTGTCGACCCCGGCCGTCCCATCGATCCTTCCGAGCCGCTCCCCCGCGCCGTGGGCGTGCCGCCCTTCACTGGCGTTGCACCCGGGGCGAGCGAGGAGTAAGCCCCCGCGTCACGAGTAAAGGTTTCGTCCCATGCAGAATTTTCACAAGATCAAGCGCCTGCCCCCTTACGTGTTCGAGGAGGTGAACCGTCTGAAAGCGGCCGCCCGCGCGGATGGGGCGGATATCATTGATCTTGGCATGGGCAACCCTGACCTGCCGACGCCGCAGGTCATCGTCGACAAGCTGGTGGAGACGGTGAACAAGCCGCGCACCCACCGCTACTCCGCCTCCAAGGGGATTGCAGGGCTGCGCCGCGCCCAGGCCGCGTATTATGCAAGGCGGTTCGGTGTGACGCTCAACCCCGATACCGAGGTGGTGGCGACGCTGGGCTCCAAGGAAGGCTTTGCCAACATGGCCCAGGCGATCACTGCGCCGGGCGACGTGGTGCTGACCCCCAACCCGTCATACCCCATCCATGCGTTCGGCTTTCTGATGGCCGGGGGCTCGACCCGCTCGGTGCCCGCTGAGCCTGGGCCGGAGCTCTTCCGTGCGCTGGAGCGGGCCGTGGTACACTCGGTCCCCAAACCCATCGCCATGGTCATGTGCTATCCGTCCAACCCCGGCGCGCACGTGGCTGAGCTCGACTTCTTCAAGGACGTTGTTGCTTTTGCCAAAAAGCACGACGTGTTCGTGCTGTCGGACCTTGCGTACGCGGAGATTTATTTCGGTGACACGCCGCCGCCGTCCATCCTTCAGGTGGATGGAGCGAAGGACATTGCCGTGGAGTTCACCTCCATGTCGAAGACCTTTTCCATGCCTGGCTGGCGCATGGGATTTGCGGTGGGCAATGAGCGGCTTTGCGCAGCGCTTGCCAGGGTGAAAAGCTATCTCGACTACGGGGCGTTCAAGCCGATCCAGGTGGCGGCGGCTGCGGCGCTGAACGGTGGCGAGGAGCCCATCGAAGAGATCCGCAGCGTCTACAAGCGGCGGCGCGATGCGCTGGTGGATTCCTTCGGCCGTTCGGGCTGGGACATTCCCTCGCCGAGCGCGTCCATGTTTGCCTGGGCGCCCAGTCCGCCGGGCCTTGCGCATTTGGGGAGCCTTGAGTTCGCCAAGCAGCTCCTTGAGGAGGCGAACGTTGCCGTGGCGCCTGGCATCGGGTTCGGCGAGCACGGCGACACCCATGTGCGCATCGCGCTGGTGGAGAACGAACAGCGGATCCGCCAGGCGGCGCGCTGCGTGAAGAAGTTCTTGGACAGGCGGCACAACGTTCTGCCGCTGCGCGCGAACGGGTAATCCTTTGTCGACACTTCGCATTGGGATTGCCGGGCTCGGCACGGTGGGCGCGTCGGTCGTGCGCCTTTTGCAGGCCGAGCCCACCCACGGCGGGTCGGGGCGCAACGTTGAGGTGACGGCGGTCTCGGCGCGCGATCGCACGCGGGACCGCGGCGTATCGCTGGCCGGCGCCAAGTGGTTCGACGATCCCGTTGCCCTTGCCGACGACGACATTGATGTCTTCGTCGAGCTGATGGGGGGTGACGGCGATCCGGCGCTTTCAGCCGTCCGGGCAGCGCTTGGCGGCGGCAAGGCGGTGGTGACGGCCAACAAAGCGCTCCTTGCCGCCCATGGGATGGAGCTTGCAAAGCTTGCCGAGGAGACCGGCGCCCCGCTCCTTTACGAGGCGGCGGTGGCGGGGGGGATCCCTGCGATCCGCACGGTGCGTGACAGCTTGGCGGGCATCCCCATCGACAGTGTGCTCGGCATTTTAAATGGGACCTGCAACTACATTTTGACCGAGATGGAGCGGGGCGGGCGGGCCTTTGACGACTGCCTCGCCGATGCGCAGCGCCTGGGCTACGCGGAGGCTGATCCCACGTTCGACGTGGATGGATGGGATACCGCGCACAAGCTCGCGATCTTGTCGTCCATCGCCTTTACCACTGAAATCGAAGCCTCGGCGGTGTTTGTGGAAGGGATCCGCAAGGTTGAGCCTGCGGACCTTCAGGCGGCGGAGGAACTGGGTTTCCGGGTCAAGCTCCTCGGAATTGCAACGCTGACCGATCAGGGGGTGGACCAACGTGTGCAGCCCACCATGGTGCCGCGGGGCACGGCGCTTGCCGAAACCATGGGTGTGACCAACGCCGTCTCGGTGCGCGGGCCTGCTTTTGGCGAGTTGGTGCTGTCCGGCCCCGGCGCGGGCGGTGATGCGACGGCGTCCGCCGTGGTGTCGGACCTTACGGACTTGGCGCGGGGCGTTGCGCCCAAACCGCTCGGCCGGCCGGCGGCGACGCTGGTTCCGTTCCAGCGCAGCCAGCACGGAGGCCACAGGGGCTGCTTTTACGTGCGCCTGCCCATTGCGGACCGTGCCGGCGCGTTTGCCGGCCTTGCCACGCGCATGGCGGGGGAGGGCATCAGCCTGGAGCAGATCGTCCAGAAGACGCCGCACCGGCCAGAGCACATGCCCGCGCGGGAGGAGCAGACGGTGGTCCTCGTCACCTATCCGACGGAAGAGGCTGCGCTTTTGCGGGCGCTGGAGCAGATCACCGCCGATGGCATCGTCGTGCGCGAGCCGCACATTATCCCCATCGCGCAGACGCTGTAGGCCGCGAGCGAAGGCGCCCCGCGCGAGCCGGGCGGTTGCGCTGACGCCGCACTCGGGACCCCCGCAGTCCTATGACGCCAGTGCGCGGGTTCCGCGGATGGGCAGGCCGCGGGTCTGGATGCCTTTGATGCCGTCGAGCACCACATCAAGGTCCGGGCGGCAGGAGGCGGCGTTGGAGATGCCCACCACGTGAAGCAAGCCATCCGGGTTGACGGCGAAGAGGCCCGGCTCGGCGTAGGGGCGGTCCGTTTCCGCCGCTGAGGCTGGGTCGGAGGCGTAAAGGCCGAGCGTCGCCATATCCTCGAGGGACAGGGAATGGCCGAGCGGGAAGGTCCAGCCGAACTCGTCACGGTCGGACATGGCTTTGTCGGCCGGGTCGGCGGAGGTGACGAGAATGTCCACGCCCGTCTCCTGAAAGTCCGGCAGCATCGCTTCAAGCTTGGCGAGGTAGCGCTTGCAGCGCGGACAATGACGCCCGCGATAGACAATGAGCATGCGCCAGCCCTCCCCGTCAGCCGTGCTGACGGTTGCGCCGCCCAGGAGGGGGACGGTGATGGCGGGCATGGGTTGGCCAGGTGCGGCGCGGGTGTGCTGTGCGGTCATGGGCGGGGGGCTCCAAGGCGTGCGGTGACCTTTCCGGCGGCGGCAAATTCCGCGGCAATCATGCCGGGGCCGGAGCGGGTGGGGGCTGTGTGGGTTCCTGTGGTGATCAGTGTTCCGGCAGGGATCGTATGGCCGCGCGCCGTCGCAAAGCGCGACAGGAACGCCAGCACCTCTATGGGCTTGGGGCGCATTTCTTTCTTCAGCGCGGGCACTAGCCCGCCATCGCCAAGGCGCATGACCACATCCCCGTCCGCGGCGGCGGAGAGTTCGCCAAGGTCCAGCGGCTGCCCGACGACGAGCGCGCCGCAGGAGTTCATGTCTGCAATGACGGAGTGAACCCCGACTGCGGGCTTATCCACGTAGCGCGTGTCCGCCACCTCGATGGCAAGGCGGATTTGGGCAATGGCCCCCAGCAGCCTATCTCCCTCCAGAGGCCCGGTTATATCTTCAGCCGTCTCCAGGACGATTTCCGCCTCCACCTCCGGCGCGTTGAAGCGGTTCTCGCCGAAGACGGTCTCTTGGGGGACGATCATCCCCTCAAGGAGCGGCGATACGGTCGGGGCGGTGATGCCTGCGGCAGCCTGGGCACCGGGCGTCGTCTGCGCCAATTTCCAGCCGACGATGGGGCGGCCGATATGCGCGCGCACCGCGTCCTGCAGGTCGTAGGCTTCTTCAACCGTGCCGGGCGGGTCAGCCAGCTTCTCAACGCGCGGGCCGCCGGCGAAGGCGGCCGCAAGAGCCTGTGCGTCGGCGCTCATGCCAGGGTGTAGCCGGTTTTGACGGTGGTGAAGAACTCCACCGCATAGCGCCCCTGCTCGCGCGGGCCGTAGCTGGAGCCTTTCCGGCCGCCAAACGGCGCGTGCGGATCCACCCCTGCGGTGGGAAGGTTCACCATCACCATGCCGGCTTCGGCGTTGCGCTTGAAGTCCGTGGCGTACTTCAGGCTGGCGGTGCAAATCCCCGCGGAAAGGCCAAATGCGGTGTCGTTGGCGACGGCCAGCGCCTCGTCATAGTCCTTCACGCGGATGACGCTCGCCACGGGGCCGAAAATCTCTTCCCGATTGATGCGCATGGCGTTGGTGGTCTCGGTGAAGAGGGCGGGCTGGAGGTAGTAGCCGGGGGTGTCGCGGTTCAACCGCTCGCCGCCCCAGGCAAGCTTGGCGCCGTCCTCATCGCGGCCGATGTTGATGTAGTCGATGTCGGTGGCGAGCTGGCTTTCGTCCACCACCGGGCCGATGTGGGTGCCGCCTTTGCGCGCGTCGTCCACCGATAGGGCCTGGAGTTTCTCGATCAGCGCGGCGACGAAGCGGTCGTGGATGCCCTCCGTCACGATCAGGCGGGAGGAGGCGGTGCAGCGCTGGCCGGTGGAGAAGAAGGCGCCGTTGGCCGCACAATCCACCGCAATGGCAAGGTCTGCATCGTCGAGCACCACAAGGGGGTTCTTGCCGCCCATTTCCAGCTGCACCTTGCGCATGTGCTCAGCGCACTTCATGGCAACGTGCTTGCCGGTGGCGACGGACCCGGTGAAGGAGACCGCGGCAACGTCGCGGCTTCCAAGGATTGCCTCGCCCACCACCGAGCCGCGGCCCATGGTGAGGTTGAGGACGCCTTCCGGCAGCCCGGCGCGGTGGAGGATGTCCACCAGTGCCCAGGCCGAGCCAGGAACAAGGTCCGCCGGTTTGAAGACGACCGTGTTGCCGTAGCAGAGCGCCGGCGCGATCTTCCACGCGGGGATCGCGATGGGAAAGTTCCACGGCGTGATGATGCCCACGACACCCACCGGTTCGCGCGTGATTTCGATGCCCACGCCTGGGCGGATGGAGGGAAGCATCTCGCCAGAAAGGCGCAGCGTCTCGCCGGCAAAGAAGTCGAATATCTGGCTGGCTCGGCCCACCTCGCCGATCCCCTCGGCAAGGGTCTTGCCCTCTTCGCGGGCCAGGAGATCACCCAGCTCCTCTTTGCGGCTCATGATCTCCGCGGCCGCTTTGGACAGGATCGCGTGCCGCAGCGCAGGGTTGGAACGGGACCAGGCGGGGAAGGCTGCCTTGGCGGCTGCGATGGCGTGAGCGGTGTCTTTTGCGTCGGCCCGGGCGAAGGTCCCGACCACATCGTTGGTGTCGGACGGGTTGATGTTCTGGCTGGTCTCTGCGCCGTCGGTCCACGCGCCGCCGATCAGGTTCTGGTGCTGCTCCAAGGCTGCCCTCCGTGCCGGGGCGCTGACCGCCCCATCGTTGTTGCATGCCCTTTTGTCATAGAAGAGCGCGGATTGCGACGCGCTTGCCCCCTTACTTCTGCGGGGCAATCGTAACGCTGGTGACCTGGCGATAGGGCGCCTCAGGCGTCGCGATGACGTTGCCGAAGTCGGGGATGTTGACCGCATTGGGATAGTCCTGCGCCTCCAGCGCCAAACCGGCGTGGGGACCGTACTGGGCGCCATCGTGTCCCTGGTCGGTGAACCGCGGGAAATTGTAGGCGCTGTAGGCCTGCAGCCCCGGCCGGTCGGTGCTGAGGGTGAGACGGTAAAGCTCCGTCTCCAACACGGCTGCGGGATCGGCGCCGGTGAGGCAAAAGTTATGATCAAGCTCAGCGTTGCCCAGCGTGCGGGCGGTCCGGAAGTCGAGCGGGCCGCCGGCGACCGGGGTGAACGCGCCGGTGGGAATGTTGCGCGCGTCAACGCTCGTCACGGTGTCGGCCGCGATGGTGAGGCGGTGCTCGGCCAGCGGGGCGCCAAGCCTGTAGTAAGAGTGCTGGGCAAGGGCGATGGGGGTGGGCCGGTCAGGCACCGCTCTCAGGTCGAAGGTGAGGGTGTGCCCCTTCAGCGTGATGTCGAATGTGAAAGTGACATTGCCGGGGTAGCCCATGGCGCCGTCCGGGCTTTCGTGAATGAGCCGGGCGGAAGCGCCGTCAGCCCCCATCAGATAGTGTTGCTTGCCGAGCCCTTCAGCGCCGCCGTGGAGGTGGTCCCTGCCGTGGTTCACGTCGAGATGGTGAACCGCGCCGTCCAGCGTAAAGCGAGCGTCGCGCACGCGGTTCGCGATCCGCCCGGCAACGATGCCGAAGGACTTGATGTTTGCCGCGTAGGGGGTGAGGTCCGCAAAGCCGAGGGTGACGGAGCGTGCGACGCCATCTGGGCCTGTCACCCGCCAGTCGCGGAGGATGGCGCCGTAGGAGAGGATTGTGACTGTCGCATCGCCGCTTGAAAGCGTCGCCTGTTTGACGGTGCGGTCGCCGATGGTGCCAACCGTGGTGATGGTCATTGCGCTCCTCGCGTGGTTCGCAGGTCGTTCGTTTGGGTCAGCGCCGTATCGCGCGGGGAGCCGATATCACACCATAACGCGCCCCTTTCAGATGGCATTCGCGCGTTCGCCAGCGCGGGCGGAGCTGGCGAGCGCAAACGTCAGCTTGCGGGGTGTGATGCCGTGGCGGCTGAGTTGGTGCGCGGCCAGCACATCTGCTGCCGCCTTAAAAAAGCCGATGAAGGCGCAGCGTTATTCCACCGCTGTCGGCGCTGGTGAGGCGTTTTTGTCCGCGTCTTGAGCTGGCCAGCGCAGTCCATCATGTCCTTATTCCGACGCATGATCATTTGAAAAAACGGGAAAATGCCATGGCCTCCTCACTCCGCCCGCTTGCTGCTGCCGCCGCCGTGCTGTGCTTGTCCTGGCCTGCGCTCCCCGCTGCGCAGACCGAGCGGCCTTCCATGTCAGACCCCTGCCAGCAGCGCATTGCCGCCTTGCGCACCAACCTCAACCGGCTGGACGAATCCGAGCGCGTCGGTATGGGCCA
>JBCDFB010000005.1:0-20820 GCA_039178655.1 Pseudomonadota bacterium
CAAGGTCAAAGCGGAAGCCGTCAACCTTGCACACCTCAACCCAGTAGCGCAGGGAATCCATAACCATCTGCATCACGCGGGGCTGGGCAACGTTCACAGTATTACCCGTGCCCGTCGTATCGTAATAGTAGCGCTTATGCTCGGCCAGCATGTAATAGCTGACGTTATCGATGCCACGGAAAGACAAGGTGGGGCCGAGCTGGTTGCCCTCGGCGGTGTGGTTGTAGACCACATCAAGTAAGACTTCGATCCCCGCCTCGTGCAGCCGGCGGACCATGTATTTGAACTCGTGATGATCCGCCCCCGGAGAGAGATACCGGGCCGCCGGGGCGAAGAAATTGAGGCTGTTGTAGCCCCAGTAGTTGCGCAAGCCTTTTTGCGTGAGAATGCGATCGTCAGGGAAGTAGTGAACCGGCATCAACTCAACCGCGGTCACGCCGAGATTGGCGAGGTACTCGATCACCGCCGGGTCGGCGAGGCCGGCGAAGGTGCCGCGCAGCTTGTCCGGCACGTTGGGTTGCATGGCCGTCAACCCTTTGACGTGCGCCTCGTAGATGATGGTGTGGGCCCAGTCCGTCCCGGGGCTGCGGTGGTCGCCCCAGGTGACGGCCTCGTCAACGACCAGGCATTTGGGCACGAAGGGGCCGGAATCGCGGCGGTCGAAGGAGAGGTCTTCCCGCGTGGAGCCGACGCGGTAACCGAACATGCTATCGTGCCAGCGCAGTTCGCCCCGGATCGCGCGGGCGTAGGGGTCGATCAGGAGCTTTGACGGGTTGAAGCGGTGGCCCGCATCGGGCTCGTAGGGTCCGTGAACGCGATAGCCGTAGGCTTGGCCCGGCCGCACGTCCGGCAGGTAGCCGTGCCACACATCGTGCGTGTGTTCCGGCAGCGCAATTCGTTGTGTCTCGCGCCGCCCGCCGGCCTCGTAAAGGCAGAGCTCGACCTTGGTCGCATGGGCGGAAAACAGGGCGAAGTTGGTGCCTGACCCGTCCCAACGGGCCCCAAGGGGGTCAGGCGAGCCTGCCTCGATGCGCAAGACCGCTACTCCGGTACGAACACGAGGGTCGAAAGCGGCGGCAGGGTCAGTTCGGCCGAATGGGCTTTTCCGTGAAACGGCTCATCTTCGGCCTCCACAAGCCCTGCGTTGCCCACATTGCTGCCGCCGTAGAGCTCTGCGTCGGTATTGATCGCCTCCCGCCAGGAACCGCCTTGGGGCAAGCCGACGCGGTAGGCGGATCGAACGACTGGGGTGAAGTTGCATACGATCACTGCAGGCGTTCCATCGGCGGCGTAGCGGGCAAACACATAGACGCTGGCGGCGGCGTTGGCGGCGTCAATCCATTCAAAGCCTGAAGGATCGCAGTCGCGCTCATGGAGCGAAGGCGTGCCGCGATAGACTTTGTTGAGGTCGCGGATCAGGCTTTGAACGCCCTTGTGAAACGGGTCCACTAGCAGATGCCAATCGAGGCTCTGGTCATGGTTCCACTCGGCAATCTGGCCGAACTCACCACCCATGAAGAGGAGTTTTTTGCCCGGGTGAGTCCACATGAAGGCGAAGTAAGCGCGCAGGTTGGCAAAGCGCTGCCACTTGTCGCCCGGCATCTTGCCAAGGAGCGAGCCCTTGCCGTGAACCACCTCGTCGTGGCTCAGCGGCAAAATGAAGTTCTCCGAGAATGCGTAGACGAGCCCAAAGGTCATGTCGTTGTGGTGGTGTTTGCGGTGCACCGGGTCCTTCGACATGTACCGCAGCGTGTCGTGCATCCAGCCCATATTCCACTTGAAGTCGAAGCCGAGGCCCCCGTCAGCCACCGGCCGCGAGACTTTTGGAAAGGCGGTGGACTCCTCCGCCGCGGTCATCGCCCCATCGGACCGCTCGGCAATGTTGTTGTTGAGCGAGCGGAAGAAGGCGATGGACTCAAGGTTTTCGCGGCCGCCATGTACGTTTGGCACCCACTCGTCATGGTCGCGCGAGTAGTCGCGGTAGAGCATGGACGCCACTGCATCCACCCGCAGCCCGTCAACGTGGTACTTCTCCAGCCAGAAGAGTGCGTTCGCCTCCAAAAAGTTGCCCACCTCGTTGCGGCCTAGATTGTAGATCAGCGTGTTCCAATCCTTGTGGAAGCCCTCGCGCGGGTCGCGGTGTTCGTAAAGATGCGTCCCGTCGAAAAGGCCGAGGCCGTGGCTGTCGGTGGGAAAGTGCGCCGGCACCCAGTCCACAATGATGCCGATGCCGGCTTGGTGGGCCTTGTCAACGAAGCGGGCGAACCCTTCCGGCCCGCCAAAACGGGATGTGGGCGCGAAAAGGCCGATGGGCTGGTAGCCCCAGGAGCCGGAAAAGGGATGCTCGCAGACCGGAAGAAGCTCAATGTGGGTGAAGCCCATGTCCACCGCATAGTCCACCAGGTCCTCGGCAAGGGCGTCATAGCTCAGATAGCTGTTCCCCTCGCCCCTGCGCCATGAGCCAAGATGTACTTCGTAGATGGAAATGGGCGCTTCCGCGGCGTTCTTGGCGCTGCGGGCCGACATCCACTTTTCATCCGCATACTCATAGCGCGGGGCGCCGTGGATCACCGAGGAGGTCCGCGGCGGCTCTTCTGTGGCGAAGGCAAAAGGATCACTCTTGAGCGGAAGCAGGTTGCCGAAGAAGCCCACCACCTCGAACTTGTAGTAAAGGCCCTTGCCAAGACCTGGGATAAAAATCTCCCAGATGCCGGCCTCGGGGCGGGCGCGCATGACATGGCGCCGGCCATCCCATCCATTAAAGTCCCCCACCACCGAGACGCGGCGGGCATTGGGGGCCCACACGGCGAAGGCGACGCCCTCCAACCCGTCCATGGTGGCCGGGTGGGCACCCAATCGATCGTAAAGTCTCTTATGGCGGCCTTCAGCGATGAGGTGGGTGTCCATTTCGCCAAGCACCTGGCCGAAGCGGTACGGGTCCTCCTCCGTCCAATCGTGCTTGCCCGCCTCCAGCTTGAAACGGTGCCGCTCGACCGGCTCTCCAAGCACTGCGCTGAACAGGCCGTCGGGGTGGATCTTCTCCATTTTGGCGACCTTATCGCCAGCCTCGTCGAGCAGTGTGGCGGCCTCCGCGTGCGGCAGAAATGCCCGCACAACCGCACCGTCATAAAAGGTGTGTTGCCCAAGGACGCCGAAAGGGTCCGCATGACGGCCGGTGACGATGGCCTCGGCCGCTTGGGGCGGAAGATCGTCGCGCAGGCGCGTCTCGCTCATTCCAAAACTCCTCTCCATTTCAGGCCGATTGGCGGGGCGGTGCCATCCCACACAAAAAGGCCAGCTCGCAGTTGGGGTGTAAGACACCACGGGGATAACGAATAGGCCGCGCCAAGGTTCAAAGGGCAGTGCTCGCACTCACTCTAAAGGCGACCCCGCAAACGGGTGTGCGCCATAGTGTCAGAATGCCGGATTATGGCGATCAATCAAAAGTTTCATCGGCGCTCATGGCGCCGGATCTTCGCAAGCCGTCGCGCAAGGAAGAACCTCGATCTCGCGTATTGCTCGACCGGCGGGAGCGACCCGCCAGGCGTAGCGTTTGGAGTTCTTCCGGGGACGTATGGCGGGTGAACACGTTTCTCACGATGGGAAGCACGGTCGGTGTGAAGGGGGCTTGAACTGGCGGCCGTCCGGAGCGAGCGCCGCTCAGTCTTGGCGCTTCGCTCGTGTTGCGGCGGCGGGCAAGGCGCGATGCTCGCCTATGCTGACACCTCCTCAGGCAGCGCGTCGGCCCAGGCGGTGACGCCCCGTTCATCGGCAAGCACGTCAAGCACGCCGGCGAGCGGAATCCGCACCCAGGAAGGGCGGTTCGCCAGCTCGTAGCCGATCTCGTAAATGGCCTTGTGGAGCACGAAGAGGTCAAGGAGCGCGCCGGTCATGGTCGGGCTTTGGCTGCGTTTACCTATGGTCTCAAGGTAGGTGGACAGGAACGTGCGCCGGTTGCGGTCACGCCAGGCGAGCGCCTTATCCCGTGCCTCTTCGGCAGCAACCTCGTGGGTGTCCCGCCAGCGGGCCAGCGCAGCGGCCGCAGCATAGTCGAAGGAACGCAGCATGCCCGCCACATCGCGCAGCGGGGTGGATTTGGCCCGCCGCTCTTCCAGAGAGCGGGCGGGCTCACCCTCAAAGTCGATGACCACTAGGTCCGATTGGGCAACCAATACTTGGCCAAGGTGATAGTCGCCATGGATCCTTGTCTTCATGCCCGATGGCGCCGTGCCGCAGGCGGCATCGTAGCGCGCCGCCACCGCACCGCGCGCCGCCAATACCTCCTCAGCGTTTGCCCGTGCCACATCGCCGAGCTCACCTTTGCGGGCGGCGAGGCGCTCAAATACCACCTCTGCCTCGGCTTTCGCGTCGGCGACCCATTGGTCAAGGTCGGCTGAGGTGATGGGTTCGGGGGCAAATGCCGGCGCGGTGCCCTTGGCCAGCGCATCGTGCATCTCAGCGGTGCGCCGGCCAGCAAGCGCGCCGATCTCCAGCGGGAAGGCCAGCGGGGCATCATCGTCGCTTCCCACGTCCTGATCCAACAGGTCCGTCCCTTCCATGTGGCGCACCAGGGCGGCAAGCACCGCCTCCCACGCGTCGCCCTGGTTCGGCACAAAGTTGAAAAGGGCGGCCAGGACGGCGGGCTCGGTCTCGTCAGCCGACTGGAGTTCGATGGTGCCAAGCAGCGCCGGGGTATTCTCGAACCGCGCCACATCGGTGAGCTGGCGGGCAACCTCCACATCGGGCTGCTCGCCGATCCGCAGCCGCCGATAGATCTTCAGGATCACCTGTTCGCCGAACACGATGGAAACGTTGGACTGCTCAACACCCAGCGGCCGCGGCGCATCAAGGCTCTCAATCTGCGATAGGGGCTCCGAACCGTTGAAGACGATCCTGTGGCGGGGGCCTTCCTGGACAGCGTTTTCCATCATGAGGCGCACGAGATCGGCGCCAAGACGTTCATCGAACGTGCCGTCAATGAGTGCGCCGAGCCTTGCTCCATGGCGCACCTTTGCAAGGGTGTAGGAGAGTTTTGGCGCACCTGAGCGCACATTCTCCTCGCCCCAACGCACCGACAGCGGTGCAAAATAGCTTTGCGTGCCGCCGGCCAGCCGCACGTCGAGCCGCGCCAACGCAAAATCACCCTGGTCATCCAGCGTCGTCAGGGGCGTCAGCGACACGCTCTGGATGGTTTGATCCTTGCCCTGGAACCAGCGCTGGAGCGGCAGGAACTGCGGCAGGGTGACGGTTTCAAGCTGGGTGATTTCGCGGCCCGAAAGCGCGCCGTCGATGCGCCCGTTGCGGGCCGTGAGGGTCAGAAAGTCTGGCAGCATTTCAGGGATGGGCTCGTGCCAGTTGGGCGCCTGTTCATGTTCGGCCAGCAGAAACCAGAAGAAGGCGTAGGCCGGCAGAGTGAGCATGTAGGGAAGGTCGCCCACGGGCGGGAACGGTGTGAGGCCTGAAAGCTCCACCGGCACCTTGCCGCGGTGGGCTGCAAGGTCAAGCTCTACCGCCTGGGCCGAGCGGGAGAGGTTTGCCACACACAAGATCGCCTCGTCCTGATACTCGCGCACATACGCAATGATCTTGCGGTTGCCCGGATAGATGAAGGTGAGTGCACCGCGGCCAAAGGCTTTATACTGTTTGCGCACCATGATGATGCGGCGCATCCAGTTGAGCAGCGATGACGGGTCATTCTCCTGCGCCTCAACGTTGATGGCCTGGTAGCCGTACACCGGGTCCATGATGGGCGGTAGGTAAAGCTGCTGGGGGTTGGCGCGGGAGAAGCCGGCGTTGCGGTCAGCGGACCACTGCATGGGGGGTGCGCACCCCATCCCGGTCACCCAGGAAGTAGTTGTCGCCCATGCCGATTTCGTCGCCATAGTAAATGACCGGCGTGCCCGGCATCGACAAAAGGAAGCCGTTCATCAGCTCGATCTTGCGCCGGTCGTTCTGCATGAGCGGGGCGAGGCGGCGGCGAATGCCAAGATTGATCCGAGCGCGCTGATCGGCAGCGTAGAAGCGCCACATGTAGTCGCGCTCTTCCTCAGTCACCATCTCCAGCGTCAACTCATCATGGTTGCGCAGGAAGATGGCCCACTGACAATCCTCAGGAATTTCAGGGGTTTGGCGGATGATGTCGGTGATGGGATGCCGGTCTTCCTGGGCAAGCGCCATGTACATCCGCGGCATGAGCGGGAAGTGGAAGCCCATATGGCACTCGTCCCCGTCGCCGAAGTAAGGGCGCGTGTCTTCGGGCCACTGGTTGGCCTCGGCCAGCAGCATCCGCCCCTGGTATTTGTTGTCGAGTGCCTTGCGGATCTCCTTCAGCACCAGGTGCGTTTCAGGAAGGTTTTCGTTGTTCGTGCCGTCCCGCTCCACCAGGTAGGGGATCGCGTCGAGCCGCAGCCCATCCACCCCCATGTCGAGCCATTGGTTCATGACCGAAATGACTTCTTCCATCACCTTCGGATTGTCGAAGTTGAGGTCGGGCTGGTGGCTGTAGAACCGGTGCCAGAAATACTGCTCGGCGACTGGATCCCAAGTCCAGTTGGACTTTTCCGTATCAAGGAAAATGATCCGCGTGAGCTCATATTTCTTGTCCGTATCGGACCATACGTAGAAATCGCGCTCCGGCGAACCCTTAGGGGCGTTGCGGGCGCGCTGAAACCAAGGGTGTTCGTCGCTGGTGTGGTTGATCACCAGCTCCGTGATCACGCGCAGACCACGCTTGTGCGCCTCCTTCACCACCCGAGCGAACGTCTCCACCTCGCCATACTGCGGATTCGTGGTGGTGTAGTCGGCAATATCGTAGCCATCGTCGCGCAAAGGCGAGGGGTAGAACGGCAACAGCCAGATGGCGGTGACGCCGAGCTGCTGCACATAGTCAAGCTTTTCCAGAAGGCCGGCAAAGTCGCCGTAGCCGTTGTTGTCGGCGTCGCGAAATGCTTTAATGTGAAGCTGATAAATGATCGCGTCCTTGTACCAGTCGTGTACCGAGCGATCGATCTGCGTGCCTGCGTCTTCTGCAATTTCGGAGACGGGTGCTACGGCGTCCATCAATCTTGACTTTCGTTCTGGGTTATTTTCGGCGGCAGCCGGCGCGGAATGAAGGCCATTGTTCAGGCATCCAACAGCCTTGCAAGACCGCGCCCTGCCGCGCCCAACGCGTGTTCGCAAGATGCGCCGGACCGACTGGCGCCAACGCAGCGCCCACCTAGAGGGCGCTGCGGTGGACCACATCGGGCTGAGGGTCTTGCTGACACGATGAGTAACGGCGGAGTACTCAAATAGTCGCGTTATCCTTGTCGGCTCAACCGGCCTATGTTCAAGGCAGACGACGCGCAAGAGGTTCCATGCGTGATGATTGCCGCTCAGGAGTCTGACACTCTTGAAAGACCGCGCAGCGCCGCCTCCAGCTCCGCCTCACAAAACGCATCATAATTTAAGAACGCAAACCTCGCGCTCTGCTCAACCGGGCTGCGGTCGCTAAAGACCCAGCTAGGCTGCGCAGTGACACCGTGGGTGATGGCAAAGTTTTCAAACAGGTCCGAAATCCTCTTGGCGTCCACCGCACCGTCTTGCAGGCAGACGACCAAAAAGAGTTGTTGCGCGGCCACGCCACGGTACATGAGATGCTCGGTATCCGACCCGGCGGTGCGCTGCGCTGCCGATGCTGCGGCCAGGACTTCCGCCATCTCCACCCGCTCCGGCGGAAGCCGCGTCGCCCCCTCCGGAAGTCGCGCAAGGTCTGTGTAGACGCTTCGTTGCGAGAGCAAGGTCAACGCCAGCAAGCTTTCCCGCACGACGGTCTCAAACACCGCTGTGCAGCCTCCCTCCACTGCAAGTTCCAGCGTCTCAATCACCAGTTCCTTCAGTGCGAAGCCATCGAAATCCTCCCAGGCGGATTTGGCGATGCAGGGGTCATCTGCGCTTGCCCAGGAGGGCATCTCAGCCGGCGCCTCTAACATTTTTATCCTGGCCTCCTCGCTTGCATCCGACGCCTCGTCAAATCCCGCGAAGGCGTTGGGTGCTGAAACGGTTTCGGCCGCCACACCCGCGGAGAAGATCGAGCACAGCAAGGTGAAAAGGGCGAGCCTCAGAACCGTGCTGTGCGCCATGGTCAATTCCTTCGCGTGGGGTCCTTCAACCGCCAAATGAAATACGGGCGCTGCTGCGGGTCGATGAAGACCTGTTGGATTTTCCCGTGCCAGGTAAAGTCATAGCCGGCCACCACATCCTCCACCTCGATAGAGGCATCGTCCGGCAGGCCGAATTCCCAGAGAGGCACCTCGAACCGGGCGCCTTGCCCGTTGTGGGGATCAAGGTTGACGGCAAACAGGAGAAATGATGAGCGGTCGGCGGTCCGCTTCCCATAATATAAGATATTATCATTCCACATGTTGTAGAACTCAATATTGGCAAAATCTTGGAGGGCCGGATGCTGGCTGCGCAATGCGTTCATCCGGGCGATATCTTCCCGGATGTGGCCAGGACGGTCCCAGTCCCACGCTTTGATCTCGTATTTTTCCGAGTTCAGGTACTCTTCCTTGCCGGGCACGGGCGCGCCCTCACAAAGCTCAAAGCCGTTGTACATGCCCCAGTTGCCGGCCAACGATGCGGCGAGCACCAAACGCACCTGAAAGCCCGCACGGCCGGAGGTCTGCAGGTAAACCGGATTGATGTCCGGCGTGTTGACGAAAAAGTTGACGCGCATGGTGTCGCGCTTTTCAGTCTTCGTCAGTTCTGTCATGTACTCCATCAACTCGGCCTTCGTATTGCGCCAAGTGAAATATGAATACGATTGGGTGAAGCCCAGCTTGGCGAGCCGGTGCATCACCTTGGGCCGGGTGAAGGCTTCCGACAGGAAAATCACGTCAGGATGATCTTTCTGGATATCGTCGATCAGCCATTCCCACATGGGGTAGGGTTTGGTGTGGGGGTTATCGACGCGGAAGATCTTGACGCCGTGGCCGACCCAGAACCTGATCGTGTCGCGCTGGGCAATCCAGGCGTCGGGGATGACGCGGTCGCCATCGTAAAAACGCACGTTGACAATGTCTTCGTACTTCTTAGGCGGGTTCTCCGCGTACTTGATGGTGCCGTCGGGCCGCCAATCGAACCAATCCTTGTGCGCCTTGATCCAAGGGTGGTCGGGCGAGCAGTTGATGGCGAAATCGAGCGCGATCTCCATCCCGTGCTCGTGCGCGGCCTCCACCAGGCGCTTGAAGTCCTGGAATGTGCCAAGTTCTGTGTGGATGGCGTCGTGCCCGCCTGTCGCCGCGCCGATGGCGTACGGACTGCCGGGGTCGCCGGGCTCGGCCTTCAGCGAGTTGTTGCGGCCCTTGCGGTTGGTTTCGCCAATGGGGTGGATGGGCGGGAAGTAGAGAACGTCAAACCCCAACCCGCGCACATAAGGCAGCCGGCCAATCACATCGTCGAAGGTGCCGTGGCGGTGCGGATCGCCTGATTGGGAGCGCGGCAAAAGCTCGTACCACGCCGAGAAGGCTGCGGCCTTGCGGTCCACCACCAGGCCGAGAGTGCGCTCGTACAAAGTGGCGTTCTGGCGGTGGCCGGTGCGTTTGACGAGGGCGGACACGTCATCGGTCATCATGACCGCAAAGCGCGTGGCCTCATCCGCTTCGGCCATCCGCTTGGCAAGCTCGTCCAGCGCGCGTTGTTCGTCCGCGCTGCCGCGCTCGCCTGTGCTTAGCGTTTTGAGAAGCGTTGCGCCCTCTTCAAGCTCTAGCGAGATGGGCACGCCGGCCGCATGCTTTTTGGAGACTTCCGAGCGCCACATGGCCCACACGTCGCGCCAGGCGATGATAGTGTATTCGTGCCGGGCATTGTCTTGCGGCACGAAATGGCCGCGCCAGCGCTGGTTGTCGAACAAGGAGAGAGCCGCCTCCTGCCAGCGCGCGTCGCCCACCTTGCGCCACAGGATGGCTCCGTCCACCAAGTCGTGACCTTCGCCGAACACATCCGCCTCAACCACGAACGGGCGCCCTGCGACGGTCTTGGCCGGGAAGCGGCCCCCGTCGATTTCCGGGGTGATGCCCTCAATGGCGATGCGCTCACCGGCGAAGCGGGCGATCGCCTCTTCATCAGCCTTTTTCTGAAGCGATGCGGTTGAGGGGACGGAAGACGCCTGGGGGGTTGAGGCCACGGTCCGTTGCATGTCTCAAAATCATCTCTGTTTGGAACGCCAGGCGCCACCACGGGCAGCCTTTTGCGCAATTCTGGCCGTAATGAACTGCGCCCATAGGACGTCAGATCCGCAGCGCTTTAAATGCGCACACCGCCGGTAAATGGCGTGGGTGCGGCAAAGTTCCCAGCCGTTCGGCGGGTCACCTGAAAAAAGACTTTAGCGCTTCAACTCAATTTCCACGAACGCCACCTCGGCCGTGGTTTCGTTGATCACATCGTGGGTGACGCCTTTTGGGCGCGCGTAGGATTGACCAAAAACTAGTTCCGCCTGGGTGCGCGTTCCGTCGGCCTCTTCCATCGTGAGAAAGCCGGGCACGATGGGCACTACCACATAGTCAAACTCATGGGTGTGAAAGCCGGTCGCAGTCCCGGGCGGGAAGCGGTACTCGGTGACCCTCACATGCGGCGCGTCGATTTGAATGCTCGCCGTCGCCGCAGGGCGTGCTGGTCTGTCGTTCATTGCGAGTCCCTCCTCAACCCCTCCGTCTCTGTGGGGGGCGGTGACAAACCACCCTACAGCGACGTGCGGGCATGTTCACGCCGATCTGCTGCCATGGTAGGGCAGAGGTAAGTTGAAATTCGTTGCTGCTGGGGGCGGTCATGGATCTTTCGCCAAGTCACAATCAGTCACTGGAAGAGCTGGACAAGGCCAACCTCATCCACCCGTTCACATCCCCGGGCGGGCACATGCAAAGCGGGCCGCGCATCATGTCCTCGGGCAAGGGCGTGCGTCTCACCGACACGAAGGGGCGGGAATACATCGACGCGCTCGCCGGGCTTTGGTGTGTCAACGTCGGCTACGGGCGCAAGGAGATTGTCGACGCCATCGCCGCCCAGGCGATGAAGCTGCCTTACTACCACTCGTTCGCCTCGATGGGGACCGAGCCTGCAGTCTACACCGCCGACACAATCCGCCGGATGGCACCGGGCAACATGGCGCGGGTCTTCTTCGGCTGTTCCGGCTCGGACGCCAATGACACGCAAGTCAAGCTCGTCTGGTACTACCACAACCTTCTGGGCCGGCCCGAAAAGAAGAAAATTATTGCACGCGACCGCGCCTATCACGGGGTAACTGTCGCGGCCGGCTCCATGACCGGGCTCACGCCGGTCCATGCCGCGTTTGACCTTCCGCTGCCGCAAATCAAGCGCGTGCGCTGCCCGCATTTTTACCACGAAGCGCTGCCCGGCGAGAGCGAAGAGGCTTTCTCCACGCGCCTCGCGGAAGAGCTTGAGGCAACGATCCTTGAGGAGGGGCCGGACACCGTGGCGGCCTTCATTGCCGAACCCATCATGGGCGCCGGCGGCGTGGTCGTGCCGCCGGAAGGCTATTTCCAAAAGGTCCAAGCGGTCCTGAAAAAGTACGACATTTTGCTCATTGCCGACGAGGTGATTTGCGGCTTTGGCCGGCTCGGCACGCGGTTCGGGTCGGACTATTTCGGGATCGAGCCTGACATGATCTCCGTGGCAAAGGGGATTACGTCGGGCTACCAGCCGCTTTCCGCGGTCATGATCTCCTAAGATGTCTGGAAGCCGATCCAAGATGACAGCGAGCATCTGGGCGTCTTCGGCCACGGCTACACCTACACCGCCCATCCCATCGCCTGCGCGGCGGCAAACACCAACCTTGCCATCATCGAGCGGGAAGACCTTGTCGGCAATGCGGCGCGGGTCGGCAGCCATTTCCAAGCCCGGCTGCGCGAAGTACTGGCAGACCATCCGCACGTGGGCGAGATCCGCGGCGTCGGGCTGATCGCGGCGGTTGAACTCGTCAAGGATCGGGACGCGCGGAAGAACTTCGACGCGTCGGCGGGGATCGGCAAAGCCTTTGCGGCGGCATCGCTGGAACGCGGCATGATCGTCCGGCCCATGGTGAACGATGCCATCGCCATGTCGCCGCCGTTGATTCTGACCACCCAAGAGGCCGACATCATTGTGGAGCGCTTTGCTTCCTCACTGGCGGACATTGAAGGGTTGATGGCCCGCGCCTGACACCGCTTCAAGCGTAAATTGTCCCGGGCTGGCGATGACGACACGATTTAAGTGACGAATTTTGTTCGTGTTTTCGTCGCATTGCCAGGACCGCGCAGTATCGGCCCGGCTGGTCTCCATGACCGCGCAAGCGTTGCTGCACATGTTGCATTCGAGGCAAACACCCGTGCCCATGACGGCATGGGGACCTTCGCCATGTTGCTGACTTTGTGACCCAACGGGTTCGCCGCGCGCGTATCCGAGACGACCGGCGCCTTACCGACCGATTTGTCTCCCGCCAGCGTCCTGCGCCGGCGGCTGTGAATTTGTTGCGTGTGTTGCGTGAGGGCGTTGCGTGGGTGGAGTTGTGCCGGTCCCGGCGGGATCGTCGGCGGAGTTGAATGCGTTGCTGTGGGGGTCGGCTTGGGCCGGCCCCATTACGTTCGCGTTTGCGGACGATCTTTCCTCGCCATCAGTGCGCGTGGAAGGCGGCGCGCGGCCTGACGCGGCACTGCAAAACGCGGTCCGCGCAGCATTTGCCGAAGTGAGAAGCTTCACAGGGCTGGATGTGCGCGAAGGTGGCGCGGGCGCAGACATTAAGGTGGTCACCGCCAGCGCTCTTGTGGTGGGCAACGCCCGGATCGGGCTGGGAGAAGGCGCCTACGCGTTTTACCCCGCCGCGTCGCCTGAGGCCGGTGACATGGCCTATGGCCGCGCCCTTGCCGGGTTCGAGCCGGGCGGCTTCGCCTACCGCGCGGTCCTGCACGAGGTGGGTCATGCTCTGGGCCTGAAGCACCCCAGTGAACCGGGCGCCTACGCGGTGCTGCCGCCGGGGCGCGATGGGCCTGAGCTTTCCGTCATGAGCGCCCGATCCGCGCCGGGGGCGCCGCTGTCGGATGGGCTGGGCACGCAGGACGGTGGTTTCGCCCGCACCTTTATGCCGGCCGACATTGCCGCGCTGCAGCACATTTACGGCGCAGACTTCTCCGATCCCTCCAACACGCGCTACGCCTTTGATCCACGCGAAGCCGTCAAGCTGATGACAGTATGGGATGGGGGCGGTCGCGACACGTACGATTTCTCCCGCTATCGCGACGATCTTGATGTGAGCCTCGCCCCGGGAGACTTCAGCGTCACCGGGCAGGAGCCGCAGCTTAACTTGGCACAGGAAATCGGGCGCGGAGATGATCCCATCTATGCTGAGGGCGCCGTCCACAATGCGTGGCTCTTTAAGGGCGACCGGCGCTCACTCATTGAAAACGCCAAGGGTGGGCGCGGCGACGATGAGATCACCGGCAATGTGGCGCACAACCGTTTGGAGGGTGGCCGCGGCGAAGATAGCCTCATCGGCGCAGCGGGACGGGACACGCTGCTGGGCGGACCCGGCGATGATGTGTTGCGCGGCGGGACCGCCAACGACCAGTTGTTTGGCGCCGGCGGGGCAGACCGGTTGCACGGCGCCGGCGGGCGGGATCTGCTCGTCGGCGCTGGCGGGCACGACTGGCTGGACGGGGGCCGTGCCGGCGACCGGCTGAACGGCGGCGGCGGGCGTGACACGCTCTCAGGCGGCACAGGGCACGACCACATTCTGGGTGGCAAGGGCGCAGACCGTATCTCCGGCGGCCTCGGCGATGACGTGCTGGGGGGCGGCGCGCAGGGTGACCGGCTTCTGGGTGGCGGCGGACACGACACTTTGGTGGGCGGCGGCGGCGGCTACGACGTGATGACCGGCGGGCCAGGCGGCGACACATTCCGCTTTGCCGCCCCCGGGACGGTCACGGATTTCGGGCGCGGCAATGACGTTCTTGATCTTCCAGGCGGTGTGGGGGCGGAAGACGCCGTTCAAGTGGGCCGGCACACTCATGTGGAGCTTGCGGGCGGCGGCGCAGTGCGCCTTCTCTGGGTGCGTGTTGAGACCCTCACGGATGATGCGTTCGTTTAGGCCGCGCTACTCTGCTGCCGTGGACTGCGCATCTTGTCGGGTCGCCTTCGCGGGGTCTTTTGCCGGCTCCGCTTCGCCCTCTTGGGACGTCACCGCCCAGACGGCGACGGGCACGGAAAATCCGCGCACGGCGTGGCTGCCGCGGTCGTCCATTTCGTCCTGAACAGCGCGTCTGATGGCGGCGTCCACCAGGATCTGCGCGTCAAGCTCCTTGCCCAACGCTTCCAGGCGGGCGGCGCGGTTGACCGTATCGCCGTAGACGGTGAAGGCCTGCCGGTCGGATGAGCCGATGCTCCCCGCCGCGATGGGACCGGCGGCGACCCCGGTGCGGACCACGAAGCCGGCGCGCTCGCCGCAGGCCACCAGCGCGCGCGCGGTGGCGAGTGCTGCCCGCTCAGGCTCGTCGATGTCGATGGGGGTATTGAAGGTGGCGAGGAGGCCGTCGCCGGTGAAGGTGATGACGACACCGTCACTGGCGGACACGAAGTCGGCGCAGTCGGACAGGAAATGGTTGAGATCACCAATCACCTCGGCCGGGTCACGCTCGGCCGCGAAGCGGGTAAAATCGCGAATGTCCATGACCAGCGCCGCGCCATGTCGCACTTGCGGGTGGAGCGCTGACGGGTCGTCGATCAGGCGCCGCGCGATAGAGGCAGGCACAAACCTCCCCAGTTGCTGAGTGATGCGCGCTCTGGCCGCCCGCTCAACCTCCCGCGCCTCTTCGGCACGGACCTGCGCCACAAAAATTGCCCGCGCCCGGGCCACCGCCAGCGACAAGATTACCGCTGTTATGAAGAGGCACAGTGTTTCCACCATGCGCGTCCCGCGCCCTGTGAAGTCGGGTGACAGCACAACCGCTTGGTAAAGCTCCAAAGGCGGGTTTTGCGGCAGATCGCTCCACGTGAGGGGGTTCTCCACCCCCGATGCCACGATGAAGAAAACTGCCCACCAGCCGACAATGGCACAAAGACCGGACCAAAGGACGAGGCGGGGCGACAGGGCAAGCGTCGCCAAGGCGATGAAGGGGAACAGCAGGAAGACGCCGAAGCCGCGATAGACCAGCACCTGCGGGATGTCGCCGCCGTCCCTGCCGGCAAGGGGCACGACGGCGAGGAGGCCGCAGACCGCGGCGATGTCGACTAGTGCCATGACAAACTTCAGCCACGGCCTGTCATAGCGTGTTCCGATGATGATGAAGTGGATGACGCCAATGCCCGCCAGAAGCGCCAGGGTGACAATACCGCCGACCGTCGGCTTGCTGTTGGAGAGGGTCAGCGAGAAGACGTAAAACAGCGTCGCAATGCCGAAGCCCACCGTGCGGCATAAGATGGCGAGCTGCAGCCCGCGGGTTTCCGCCCGGCGCAGGCGCGTCGCCGCGTGCCTGTCGATCTGCGTGACGGGTCGGAAGCTTGCCAGCATACCGCTGAAGAGCCGTGCGACGTTGCGTGGGCGCCATTGGGGAAGCCAACGCCGCTGGAGAAGGGGGCCGCGCCCCTCGCTGTCTGCACGGGCAGCATCGTCATCCATACCCAACACTAACTGGTGTGGAGACTTGTCAGGGCGATGGCCGTCACCTCACGAATTGGCAAGGTTTGGCCGGCCATGACGCCACGGCCCCAACGGACATACAACAGGCAGCATGAAAATCACGTCGGTCACCAGCCACGTCCTGCGGTACACGCTCCCGGAGCCGCTCGGCTACTCCCAGGCGATGTATGCGGCGCGCACCGCGCACCTTGTGGAGGTGCGCACCGACGCCGGCCTTGTGGGATGGGGTGAGTGTTTCGGACCTGGGCCGGTTGCGCTCGCCAACCGAACGATCGTGGAAAGTGTGCTCGCACCGGCTCTTGTGGGACGGGACCCGCTTGAGCGCGAGGTTCTGTTTCACGAGCTTTACAACGGCTTGCGCGACCACGGGCAAAAGGGGATGCCCCTCCAGGCCATCTCCGGCGTGGACATTGCGTTGTGGGACATTGCCGGAAAGCACTTTGGCGTGCCGCTCTCAACGCTGCTGGGCGGGCGTTTCCGCGAGAGCATTCCCGTCTACGGCTACGGGATGATGCTGCGTCCCGTTGATGGGCTGGCAGAGGCATTTGCGCGGGAAGCGCAGGAGATCGAGGCACAAGGCTTCACCGCGATGAAAATGAAGGTGGGGCTTGGGGTCCGCGCCGACATTGCGCTGGTGGAGGCGGTGCGCCAGGCAATCTCGGATGACACAAAGCTGATGGTGGACGCAAACCACGCCTATCATACCGCAGATGCGTTCGCGGTGGGGCGGGCGTTGGAGGGCCTTGGCGTTTACTGGTTTGAGGAGCCCGTGGCGCCAGAAGATCGGGATGGATACCGCGACCTGCGGGCCGGCCTCTCGGTCAACATTTCAGGCGGCGAAGCGGAGTTTACCCGCTGGGGCTGGCGCGGGCTTTTGGAGGGGCGGTGCCTGGACATTGCGCAGCCGGAGGTGTGCGCGCTCGGCGGCATTAGCGAATACCAGAAGGTGCTGGCGCTGGCGCACACGCACTTTACGCCGGTGGTAAACCACGTCTGGGGATCTGCGGTGGCAGTTGCGGTCAACATGCAGCTTCTCGCCGCGCAGCCGCCGTTGCCGGGTGGCCTTTATCCGGACGAGCCGATGCTGGAGTTCGACACCACCCACAACGCGTTTCGCGATGCGCTTGCGCTGGAGCCGCTCACCATTAAAGACGACGTGGGGCGAACCGGGCGAACCGTTGTGCCGCAACGGCCGGGCCACGGCGTGACGCCGAACCCTGACATCCTGGAGAAGTATGCAGTGCCGCGCTGAGTGTTGCGGTCATCCGCGCGAACCGTGCCACAGCGAGCAGTTTTACAGGCGGATTGGGGCGAGTATATCTGCGCCTTCATAAGCTTGGGTATGCGACGTGCGGCCGGTTCTCTTTTTCATTCACATTCCGAAGTGTGCCGGCTCCTCACTGATCAAAGTTATTCTTCGTCATTTCAAAAAGCGGGCGATCGCGCTGCAAAATCCGGAACTGCGGCGATCACTGGAAGAGGAACCGAATTCAGCCAGGGACGACAAATACGATGCCGTCTACGGGCACTTTCAGTTCGGGATGCACGGGAAATTTGATCGTCCGCCCATCTTTTTATCTTGCGTGCGCGATCCCATCGACCGTGTTTGTAGCCTGTTCAATTTCATCCACCTCTGCGGCGATCATAACCTTCATAAATATTTGAGAGATCAGATTCCAGACATCAACAAGATGTCTGAAGAACACTTGAAGGGACAAAAACAACTAGAAATCGCCATGAAGAACCACATCTGCCGCGCCCTTGGCGGGCAAGAGTGCGACGCTGCGGGATTTCCGCGGTTTGAGGCGCGCGTTTTGAGGCAAATGTCAGATGGGTCGCTGAACGTCGGTGACATCGGCGTCGCCAAAAAGTGGCTGGAAAGCGTTTGGATCTTGCCGGCCGGGAGCGACCTCCCTGAAGAAAACGTGACCGCCCAGATGCATGTTCAGCATGATTTTGAGTGGGCTTCCGCGGCGACGTTGGCGCCGGCAACGCTTGAGCGACTGAAAGAGTGGAACGCACTCGACATCAAGCTCGTGGAGAGCATTGCGTGGAAGAACTTTATCGACGGAAGGGCGCCCCGGCCTTCGAGCTAGATGGCCGGCGGGCGCGGTGGGAACGGAGCGAACCCACCGCAGCCACGCACACCCAGCCGCTTGTGCCGTCACTCAGTTCGGTGCCCCTACCGAACCCGGCGCAAGTTTAGCGGGCGAGGTGCTTGTCCACGCCGTTCCAGCGGTGGACCGCCGCCACATCGCGCAGCAGCGCGAAGATCTGCGGGTCGCCAGTGGTGCCGCGCTTCGCCACCAAAGCAAACTCAGCGCGAACGAACTGCGACATGGGGGATGGGCCGGGCCCTTCCACCGTAAGGTTCTCTAAGGTGAAGGCGCTTTCGGCAGCCATTGCCTCCAGGCTGGAGCGTAGCGTGTCCTCATCGAGGCCGGTTTCGATGATGGTGGAGAAACCGACAACGCGGCGCGGCAAAGCGCGCACCATGTCGAGGGCGACAGGAGTTGCAGCATCCGTGGTCTTGGCGAGGGTGTTCATGGCGCTTTTATCCTTGAAAGAAATGGAAATTCACGCGGCCCGGCGTGGGCGACGGGCCGCACCTCGGCTTCACTCGGCCGCGATGGCCGCATCGTCTTCGTGGAACTGATCGGTTTCGGTGCTTTCCGCCATCGCCGTGGTTGACGATTGGCCGCCCGACACGGCGAGGGAGACGGCGTCGAAGTAGCCTGTCCCCACCTCGCGCTGGTGGCGCGTTGCGGTGTAGCCGTTGGCCTCCGCGTCGAACTCGGCCTCCTGGAGGGCGCTGTAGGCTGCCATCCCGCTGGAGGCGTAACCGCGCGCCAGCTCGAACATGCCGTAGTTGAGCGAGTGGAAGCCGGCGAGCGTGACGAACTGAAACTTATAGCCCATCGCGCCCAATTCCCGCTGGAACTTGGCAATGGTGTCCGCGTCGAGGTTTTTCTTCCAGTTGAAGGAGGGCGAGCAGTTGTAGGACAGCATCTTGCCCGGGAATTCCTTGTGCACCGCCTCTGCAAAACGGCGGGCATCGGCAAGGTCGGGCTTTGAGGTTTCCCACCAAATGAGGTCGGACTTGTCAGCGAAGGAGAGCGCACGTTTGATGCAGTGCTCAACGCCAAGGCCGTCTTTCAGACGGTAGAAGCCCTCTGGCGTACGGCCGGCGTCAAAGTCGATGAACTCGTGGTCGCGCTCGTCAACGTCGGACGTGATGAGGCGCGCGGACTGGGCGTCGGTCCGGCAAAGCACGACTGTGGGCGTTCCCATCACATCGGCGGCGAGGCGGGCGGCCATGAGGTTCCGCTCGTGCGCTTTCGTGGGGATGAGCACTTTGCCGCCCAGGTGCCCGCACTTTTTCTCCGACGCCAGCTGATCCTCAAAGTGGACGCCTGCGGCACCTGCGGCGATGTAGGCCTTCATGATCTCAAAGCAGTTGAGCGGGCCGCCGAAGCCTGCTTCTGCGTCGGCCACGATGGGGGCGAACCAGTCGCGCGTCGCGCCGCCCTCCGCGTGCTCGATCTGGTCAGCCCGGATGAGAGCGTTGTTGATGCGGCGGGCAAGTTCTGGCCCGGCGTTGGCCGGATAGAGCGACTGATCGGGATAGGTTTGCCCGGCGGTGTTGGCGTCGCCCGCAACCTGACAGCCGGACAGGTAGATCGCCTTGAGCCCGGCGCGAACCATCTGAACGGCTTGGTTCCCCGTCATGGCTCCGAGGGCATTGATGTACGGCTCCTCGTGCAAAAGCGCCCACAGACGCTCCGCCCCGCGCTCGGCAAGCGTGTGCTTGACGGTCACCGAACCGCGGAGGCGCGCAATGTCCTCCGCGCCGTATGCGCGGGTGATGCCGTCATATCGGCCTGGCGCTGCGGTGGGGATGAGCTCGGCGAGAGTGGGCATCGGAAACACCTTTTTTGTGGCTGATGGCCGCCGGCGCCTTGGAGGCCGGCTTCAGAGCGGTATTTCGCTTCAAACTGTCATTCGATCTAGATACTTTGCGGAAACAATGCGGTTGTTTTGTATGATCCTGACGCTTCTAGTGTTGTCAGCTTGTAAGGTTTGTAATGTCTGACCTTGATGCGCGGCGTAAGCTCTTCCTCGGACCTCAAATTCGAAAGCTTCGGCGAGGGCTTAAACTGACCCAGGCCCAAATGGCCGAGGGCCTCGACATTTCGGCGAGCTACCTCACCCTCATCGAACGCAATCAGCGCCCGCTGACCGCCCAGCTCATGCTGCGCCTTGCTGAAGCCTACGACATCGACATCCGCGCCCTCGCGCCCAACACCGATGGGTCGATCCGCGTCGGCCTTAAGGACGTTGCAGCGGACCCGCTGCTTGCGAGCACCGATGTTACGGCCCGGGAACTCCAGGAAATGGCCGACCTTTTCCCCCGAGCCGCGGAAGCGCTGGTCCGGCTTCATGAAGGCTACAGGCAGGCGCAGGACGATGCTGAAGCGCTGGCGGAAACCGCATCGGAAGGCATTCCGTCCGGCGGTCTCGGCAGTGGCCCGGTCGAGGAAGCGCGCGACGCCCTCCACGCCAACGACAACTACTATAGCGCTCTGGAGGACGCAGCGGTCGACATTGCAAACCATGGCGCGTTGAGGCTCGACCTTCCCCAGGCGCTGACCGCCTCACTGGTCAACCATCTGAAATCAAAGCATAATGTTGATGTCATCATTATGCCCTTCGATGTGATGAAGGGGCTGCTTCGCCGGTTCGACCGACATCGCAATCGGCTTTTGTTGTCTGAGCTCCTGCCGCCTTCGGGCCGGACATTCCAGGTGGCCTCTCTGGTGGGACAGTTGGAGGCGGGCGAACTTGTCCGCTCCATGTCGGCGCACCGAAGCCTCACGTCCGACTCTGCGCGAGGCATCTACCGTCTCAACCTTGCCAACTATCTCGCTGGCGCGATCATGTTTCCGTACGAGCGCTTTCTGGAAGCCGCCGAGCGCCTGCGGTACGACGTGGACGTCCTGGCCTCGCGCTTCGGAGCCTCTTTCGAGCAGACGGCCCACCGCATCACCACCCTCAGGCGGCCCGGGGCGCGCGGCGTTCCGTTCTTCATGATCCGCGTGGATCGTGCGGGCAACATTTCCAAGCGCTTCGGCGGCGGCGTCTTTCCGTTCGCCCGG
>JBCDFB010000006.1:0-20740 GCA_039178655.1 Pseudomonadota bacterium
GGATGGGATCGCGAAGGTCGCATCTGACCTGGGTCCGGTCGATATTCTGGTGAACAACGCAGGCATTACCCGCGACGCACCGTTTCACCGGATGACGCCGGAACAGTGGCACCAAGTGATCGACACCAACCTCACCGGTGTCTTCAACATGACCCATAACGTTTGGCCCGCCATGCGTGAGCGCAAGTTCGGCCGCATCGTGACCATATCTTCCATCAACGGGCAGAAGGGGCAGTTTGCGCAGGCCAACTACGCAGCGTCCAAGGCCGGCGATATCGGCTTCACCAAAGCGCTCGCCCAGGAGGGCGCCCGTGCCGGCATTACGGTCAACGTGGTCGCGCCGGGCTACATCAACACCGACATGATGAGCACCATCCCCGAGAAAGTCATGAACGAGGTGATCCTGCCGCAGATCCCGGTGGGCAGGCTCGGCGAGGCCGATGAGATTGCCCGCTGCGTTGCGTTCCTCGCCTCCGAGGATGCGGGCTTCATCACCGGGGCCACCATCTCAGCCAACGGCGGCCAGTACCTCGCCTGACGGTGAGGCGCATCGCGGGATGAGCGGGTTGGCTGATGAAGACGTCACCTCGCTTACGCGATGGCCTCGATCTCCTCGCGGGACAGACCGCCGGGCACGATGGTGATGGGGATCGGATAGGCGCCGGACTGGCCGGTTGCGATGGAACTGATGAGCGGTCCGGGCCCATCCGCGCCCGGCGCTGCGGCAAGCACAAGCACGGCAATGGCCGGGTCCTGGGCAATGGCCTTGCGGATCCCCTCCGTCCGGTTGCCGGTGATGATCTTGCGCTCTGGCTCGTCCACACCCGTTTGGGTCAGCTTGGTAAAAGCTTTGTCCAAAAGCGCGTTGGCTTCCTCTTCCGCCTCTTCGCGCATGAGGTTTTCCACGCCGAGCCAGTGTTGAAATTCGGTCTCGGCGATAATGTTGAGGGCCAGAACCGTAGCGCCCGTGCGTTCCGCGCGGCGCGCTGCATAAAGCAGCGCCTGCTCACATTCAGGCGTCTCGTCGATGATAACGAGAAACTTCCGGCGTGCCCTCGACCCTTCCACTTCAGCGGTAACGCTGCCGATAGTTGATCACGAAGAGGTCCGGATCCACCACGACGTTCTGACGAACATTGTAAATCGAGACGGACGTTTCCTGCCCTTTGGAGTCCACCACGTTCCACTGCTTCAGCTCCTTGGACTGGGCATCGAACAGCATCGTGATGGAGCCGTCTCCGAAGGCGGAGTTTTCCTCGATGGTGACCGAGACCAGGTCTGGCTGAACGTCCACCCGAGTGACGTTGGCGTCGGCGGCAAGGTTGATCTCGCTGGCCAGCAGATGCCGCAGCGGCGTGCGGCCCAGTGGCCAAATGTCCTGCGTGTCGCGCCGGCGGTCGCGCACCGCCACCGAGCCGCCGTCGGCGATAATGTCAAGGGAGGAGGGCCGGTCGTAGAAGAAGCGGATCTTGCCGGGCTTTTGGATGGCGAAGCGGCCGGAGGTGCGCGAGCCGTCAGGGCCGAACTGCACAAACTCCCCGCGCATGGTTTGGATGGAATTGAAGTAGGCACTGATCTCAGACAGCGTCTCGCTGGTTGCGGCGCGGCCTGGAAGGGTGGTGAGCGCTACCGCGAAAAGGGCCGCGGCGATGGCAAGCGTTCGCATGGGTACACATCCTGTTGCGTTGCGCCGGTACAAACTACTCTCCGGCTGTCGCGGCGCTGAATGTGCGTGATTGGCGCCACGGGTTCAATCCATGACGCCATATGCCCGGCCGCATGTCCCGCGCTAATGGGGGAACTTGCCAGCGTCCAGGTACCCGATCACCTGAGTGTGCGTGGCGCCGATATTGGCGCGGCTTGCGTACCAGCGGCTAGCCTCGCTCTCCAGCTTCTGGAAGTTGGGCCGAAAGTGGCTGCTGATGAGCAGCCGGGCGCCATGGTTGTGCAGCGTGTGCCGCATCACAATGGCCATCACCTTGTCGGCCGTATTGCTGAGGTCGGTGAGTTGGCGGGCAACGTCATGGACCGACTGGCGATAGTGTTGGACGGCGGTCACCGTTTTCTGGATCAATTCCTGATCGTGACCGGTCACGCTGCGGTGTTTTTTGCTCGCTGTCGCAAGCATGCTGTTCATCGCATTGTCTAAAATAATCATGTATGAGTAGAGTGTAAAGTACATTTGCGCATACGCTTCGAGCAATGCGAAAGGATTTTTCGCGTGTTGCGCATTGCGAATGTAATATTGCATCCACGCTTTGTTTTTTTGCAAAGGTGTAAGGGTCCCTGCGTGCAATTTGCTGGGCGAAAGCATCAGTGCGGCAACGGTCATGACAGCCGCGCCGGTCGTAGCGCTGGCAAGCTGCGCGATTGACGGGATGGCGCGGGACACCGTCATGCGGGACATGAGGTGGCTGAGGGTCGCGATGAGGGCCGCACTTGAGACTTGGCGCATCACGTGGGTCATTGCGACGCCCAACAAGCTCAGCCCCACGTAGACGCGCAAGTTCACTTTGCCGCGGTAGCCGCCGAGTATCTGGCTCCGGATTTCGGCCTGTGCTTTGGCAAGCTCTTCCGGCGTCATCCGCTGCTTATGACCACCGTGGTGCCCGTTACCGCCGCCATCACCGCCGTTATTGTCTTTGTCGTTGTTTTGGTTCTGATCTTTTTGATCTTTGTCCTGCTTTGATCGGAACGCCGGGTCGACTTTGCGACTCTCATCAGAACTCGTCAGCGAACCGCGTGAGGGTTCAGCCTTGTCGCTGTGGAGATCAGGCGCTGTGCCTTGAGCTTTCATCCATTCAGTATTGCCTAGACCTTTCGGCGGGATTTTTGGCGGTGCCATTCTTAAATCCAATTCTCAGCAAATAAAAACTGCCGGATAGCGTGAGTAATCACACAGAAAACTTCATCCGAGTTGGAGAAACGCGGATACGTTCTTTCTGAACGTCAGATAAATGGACACAAAGTTCCGTGATCGCATGTGCCTTCGATCACGCTTCGTGGTTTCTTGCGCTGCCCGGCGTCAGGCGACGTCCTCTTCGCCGGGGACGAGAATTTCGCGCTTGCCGGCGTGGTTGGCAGCGCTCACAACGCCTTCGTTCTCCATGCGCTCGATGAGTGTTGCGGCGCGGTTGTAGCCAATGGACAGACGTCGCTGGATATAGCTGGTGGAAGCCTTCCGGTCCCGAAGGACGAGAGCGACGGCACGGTCGTAAAGGTCCTCGCTTTCCGACAAACCATCCAGGCTCCCTGCATCACCCGTCAGCTCTTCGCCGTCGTCCGCGTCGAGCACTTCGGCAAGGTATTCTGGCACGCCTTGGAGCTTCAGGTGGGCGACCACATCCTCCACCTCCTCGTCAGACACGAAGGGGCCGTGAACGCGCTGGATGCGCCCACCGCCGGCCATGAACAGCATGTCGCCCATGCCCAGAAGCTGCTCGGCGCCCATCTCGCCCAGGATGGTTCGGCTGTCGATTTTCGACGTCACCTGGAATGAGATGCGGGTGGGGAAATTGGCTTTGATGGTGCCGGTGATGACGTCCACCGAGGGGCGTTGGGTCGCCATTATGAGGTGGATGCCCGCCGCCCGCGCCATTTGCGCCAGACGCTGGATAGCGCCTTCAATGTCCTTGCCGGCGACCATCATCAGGTCGGCCATCTCGTCCACGATGACGACGATGTACGGCATCGCCTCCAGCGACAGGACCTCTTCCTCAAAGATCGCTTCGCCGGTGCGCTTGTCAAAACCCGTCTGCACAATGCGGGTCAGCGGCTCGCCGGCGCGGTTCGCCTCTGCCAGGCGGGCGTTGTAGCCGTCCACATTGCGCACGCCGAGCTTGGCCATCTTGCGGTAGCGGTCCTCCATCTCCCGCACGGCCCATTTCAGCGCGGCAACGGCCTTCTTCGGATCGGTCACCACCTCGGTCAAAAGGTGCGGAATGCCGTCGTAGACGGAAAGCTCCAGCATCTTCGGGTCGATGAGAATGACGCGGCAGGTTTCCGGGTTGTGGAAGTAAAGGAGCGACAGGATCATCGTGTTGATGGAGACCGACTTGCCCGATCCTGTGGTCCCCGCCACCAAAAGGTGCGGCATGCGCGCAAGATCTGCGATCACCGCCTCGCCGCCAATGGTCTTGCCCAGGCACATGGGGAGTTTAGCCTTGGTGCGCTCAAAGTCGCGGCTTGCTAGAAGCTCCCGCAAAAACACCGTGATGCGTTTGCGGTTGGGAAGTTCAATGCCGATGGCATTCTTGCCGGGGATGACCGCGACGCGGGCGGAAATGGCGCTCATGGAGCGGGCAATGTCATCGGCCAGGCCGATCACGCGGGAGGATTTGATGCCTGGCGCAGGCTCCAACTCGTAAAGGGTGACCACCGGTCCGGGGCGCACGTTGATGATGGAGCCGCGGACGCCGAAGTCTTCCAACACACCCTCCAGCACGCGGGCATTCGCCTCCAGTGCATCTTCGGTGAGTTCGTTGTCGTGCCCGGCGGCCGGCGGCGCTGCCAGCAGCGCAAGGGGCGGGAACTCGTACTCCGCGCCGGGCAGAAGGCTCGGCTGCGCCTCCTTCACGATGCGCCGTCCTGGGGCGATGGAGGTCTGCTGAGGGATCACACGGCTTTGCGCCTCAATGGGCGGCGGCGGGGAGGGCCGCGATACATCGCGCCGCGCCACTTCCTCGGCGAAGGGATCGTCCTCGTCAAAATCCTCACCGTCAAAATCTTCACCGTCGAAGCTGACGGCGTGGAAGTCTTCGGCGCCGAAGTCGTGCTCGTCGACACCTTGTGTGTGTGCAGCCTCATCGGGGTGAAGCGCTTCGTCGAAAGCGTCTTCCTCTGTGTCGAGTGTTGCCTCCTCCGCCTCGTCAAACGGGATTTCGGCGCTTTCCACTTCGTCGAAGGCTGAAAACTCATCGGCGAGGTCGTTCTCCGGTTGCGGTGCGAAAGCGGCCTCATAAGCCGCCGCCTGGTCCTCGTGCGCGACGACGGGGTCACTGGCGGTAATCCGCGCGGCCGGCCCACGAAGGGGAACCGCAAAGGCGTGCGTGCCGCGCGCTTCAGCGCTGGGTCGGACAGCTGCCGCTGCGCGCGCGGGTGCCGCTTCAGCAAACACATCGCCGGGGGCCTGTGCTGCCGGCGGCGCCTCAACCCGCTGCCGTCGTGCAGCGCGGCGCGTAGGGGCGTGCTCAGGCGCGGGGCGGCGCGGCGAACTCGGCTGCGGGCGTGCGTCGCTCCGGGCTGAAGCGCCCGACGGCGCCTCGCGCCGGCTCTGGGCTGGCCGGCGGGCGCGGTAGTGGGCAGCGCTCTCGCCTCCATGGCCCTCGGTGCTCGACAGCGCAGTGCGCAGCCTCGGTGTGGCGACACGCTCCTTGCGCTCTCCTTTGCGCATTTGCGCGCGGGCAGTCATGGCAAGATGGGTGAGCGCGCCCCGCACGGCCCTTAAACGCGGCGTCTCAGCCTCAAACGTGTCGGTCTCGTCCAGCCCGTACTCGTCCGCGGCGCGGTCATCGGCGGCGGCCTGAGCGCGCCGGATTTGGAAGCCCGCGCCGACATCCTGCTGCCGCGTCCGGACCGGCCGGACCGCCTGGACGAGCGCTGCAAGGGCTGCAACGCCCAACAGTCCGCCGAAAACTCCGTGCGCTGTGCCGGAGGTCAGTCCGAACCAGCCGGCCAGAATGTTGGTCCACATCTCGCCTACCACGCCGCCAAGCCCCATGGGGAGCGGCCATGACTGGGTCACCGGGAATGCGTTGAAAAAGCCTGGCGCGAGCAGGACCGCAGCGCTCCCGGCGCCAAGACGCCCCATGGTGATGCCGAGCGCGCGGCCGGCGATCAGCCGCAAACCCCACAGGGGCAGCGGCACAATGAGGAGCGGCGCTGCAAGCCCCAGCATCTGCATCACCGGATCGGCGAGCATTGCCCCTGGCCGGCCCATGATGTTTTGCACCGGCGCAGCGGTCGCGTGGGTGAGGCTTGGGTCGCTCACCGTCCATGTGGCAAGGGCGAGTGCGCTGAAGGCCCCCAGAACGAGGAGAAGCGCGCCGCCTAATGCGCCAAGCGCACGCCGCGCAAACAGGACCGACGGATCTTCAACGAGGTGCTCCAGCACCCTCAAACGCAACACGCTCACCGCACAGCCCTCGTCCCAACACACTTTGGACGCGGGCCAGCGCCTCGCGGGTCGAAGATGCGTCCGCGACGAGCGCGAGACGAACGTAGCCCCGTCCAGGGTTTTCTTGCCCAGGCGGCGTTAAGGCGAGGTAACTTCCGGGAACCGACTTGACACCACCGTCCCGCCAAAGGGCGAGCGTCGCCTCAACGTCACACGCGCCGCAGGGGAGCCACAGGAAAAAGCCAGCCGGGGGGACGATCGACTGCCCCCTCGTGTCGAGCAGCTTGTCGCACAGCGCAAATTTCTCGTCATAAAGCCGGCGGTTCTCCACCACGTGCGCCTCGTCGCCGAGCGCAGCGGCGGCCGCGGATTGGACAGGTACCGGCATCTGCGGCGCGGCCTGGTTGCGGAACTCGCGCATCAGCGCCATCGGCCCTTTGCCGCCGGCGACAAAACCTGCGCGCAGCCCTGCAAGGTTGGACCGTTTGGACAGCGAATTGAACACCATCAGCCGCGACAGCGCCTCAGGACGCCCGCGTGCCGCCTCCAGCGCACCCACCGGCGGGCCAGCCGCTTCCCGGTAGATTTCTGAGTAGCATTCGTCTGCAAAGAGGAAAAAGTCGTGCCGCTCCGCAAGGTCGAACAGCGTGTGCCAATCATCGTGCGTTGCGCTGTCGCCGGCAGGATTGGACGGCGAGCCGAAAAAGTAGCCGATCGCCCGGTCAAGGGTTTCAGCGGGTACCGCACCAAAGTCCGGAAGAACGCCGGCCGTCGCGGCAAGGGGAACCGGCTCGGCGCCGATAGCATGGGCTGCCGCCGGGTAGGTTTGGTAGAAGGGGTTGGCAAAGAGCAGCGCCGGCTGGGCCTTTTGCAGAAGGTCCCGTGCGGCGAACGCGGCGAAAAACAGTCCCTCCCGGCTGCCGGAGGTGGGGAGCACTTCGCCGTTCTCGCGCAGAAAGCCGGCAAGGGCGTAGCGCCTGTCGAGCCACGTGTGGATGGCCTCGCGGTACTCAGAAGTGCCAGAAATGGCGGGATAGGACCGCAAGATCGAAGCGTTTTCGCAAAGGATCTTGCTGGCAAAGGCAGGCGGCGCATGTTGCGGGCTCCCCACCGAAAGGTCGATGGGCTCGGCGCCGGGGGGGACATCGGCAATCAGCGCGCGCAGGCGCTCAAACGGCGAGCGGGTCTCAAACATCTTTACCGTCTAAGGTCCTGTGCAAGGTCCAGCAAGACACGTGTCCATTGACGCAGCTCCGGCGCATCATCTAGCCACCGCTGCGGAGGATACTTGATGGCCGATTGGTTTCCCGCGCTGCCGGTCCTGGCAAGCTACACCGTGGCGGTGATGGCGCTCACCATCACACCCGGGCCCGACATGACGCTGTTTCTGTCCCAAACCGTAAGCCGGTCGCGCGCGGCGGGATTTGCGGCATTTGCCGGCGCCGCCACCGGCCTCGTCGTCCATTCCGCTTTCGTGGCTTTAGGCCTCTCCGCGCTCCTGATTGCCTCCGCAACGGCCTTTACCGCGCTCAAAATCATCGGCGCGCTCTACCTTTTGTGGCTGGCCTACGATGCGCTCAAGAACGGGTCATCGTTCGACCTGAAGGACGCGGAGCGGGCGACCGGTGCGCTTCACCGGGTCTACCTGAAGGGCCTCCTCATCAATCTGCTGAACCCCAAGATCATCGTCTTCTTCATCACGTTCCTTCCCCAGTTCGTCTCGCCGGACGATCCGGCGGCGGTGCAGAAGCTCTTCATGCTGGGGGTGCTTTTCGTGGTCATTGCGGCACCCATCGTCGCCGCCATGATCTTGTCTGCCGGATCGCTCGCGGCGTTTTTGAAGCGCTCGCCCCGCGCTGCGCGGATCACAGACTACATTTTTGCAACCGTTTTGGGCGCTTTCGCCATCAAGCTGCTTGCCGCGCGCGCCGGCTGACGGTCAGCTTGCCTCCTCCTGAAACATCCATTTGAAGAAGTAGACGGCGACCAGGCCGCCGGCGCATTGGGCAAGGATGAAGAACGGCACGTCCGCCGGCCTTATCCCTGAGAATGTGTCGGTGAACCCGCGCGCGATGGCGACGGCCGGGTTCGCGAAGGATGTGGACGCCGTATACCAGTAGCCGGCCGTGATCACGAGACCAACGAGCCATGGGATGGCCTCCGGCTTGAACCGCAGACCCCCGAGGATCGCCATCAGGAGTGCAAAGGTGGCAACCCCTTCAGCAAACCATTGGTCAGGTCCGGTGCGGACAGTCTGCGAGATTTGGAGCGCGGTCTCCGCGAACATCAGGTGGGCCATCAGCGCGCCCGTCACCCCGCCGGCTACCTGGACAACCGCGTAGGCAGCGCTCTCGCCCACCGGCAGCGCACCGCGGACGACCATGGCAAGAGTGACGGCAGGGTTGAAATGCGCGCCGGAGACCGGGCCGAGCACGGTGATCAGAACCACCAGAATTGCCCCCGTTGCCAGCGTATTGGCCAGGAGCGCAACAGCCACGTCATCGGTGAGCCGGTCTGCCATGATCCCGGAGCCGACGACGGCCGCCACCAAAATGGCCGTACCCAGCGCCTCCGCAGCCAGGCGCCGGGGAAAATCAAAATTCATGGAAAGGACAACTCCCGGAAGGTCAGCGAAGGCCGAATCGCAACCTTCTAGTCTCGTTCAGTGTCGTTCGTGTAACGGGGCAGGTCCATTCGGAAATTTCACGCGCGGAACGGAATGTGTCGCGACGGTCGCTTCCTCCATCCCGTTCCTCAAAACATTCGACCGTGATTGAACTCACGGCCCCTTGCTTCAAAGAGAACGACAACAGTAAATTCTCCTATGGGCGTAGCAAAAGTCGGAACCCTAAAGGCTGCTATGGCTTCACACGCCGAAATTAGCCCGTGTGATGTTTGATGAAGTCCGGCGGGCCGTGTCGATATAGAATGGAACAATGGCGATCTAAGGCCATTCCTGCGTTAACAGGAGGAGCCAATGGATATCGAACGCACTACGTTACTTGTGGTTTTATCTTTGACAACGCTCTCCATCGCATTGGCGATCGGGCTTTATCAGCGCCACCGCGCGTCTTTGGCGAAGAAGGAGGGCGAGCACTCGGCGCTGATGGATGATCCGCGCTTTACCGATGACACCAACGAACGATCGTGCCCTGCGCAGCATCGGTAGCTAATCGCGATTTTCGGAAGTCCCGCAACGGGTGGCGGGCAGGCCGGGTGCTGTCGCACCCGGCTTCTGCTATGGATGCCCTGACTGGTTGTCTCCGTCAGACGCGGCAAACGACGACGCCATGATGGCCAGCAGCTTTGCGTTGAAGGCCTGCGGGTCCGACGGCGCCTCGCCGTCCAGGATTTGCGCGGAGCCAAACAGCAGCGCGCCGGCATCCTCAATCTCTTTTGCTGCGCCGCCCGCCGCAGCCCGCGTGGCGAGCGACTTGATAAGCGGATGCGAAGGATTGAGTTCAAGGATGGGTTTGGGCCCGAAACCGCTCTGCCCGTGGCGTGCGACAATCCTCTCCATCTGCTTGTCGTAGCCGGTATCGGGCGCCACGAGGCAGGCCGGGCTCGTGGCAAGACGGGTTGAGGTGCGCACGTCCGAAACGTTCTCGCCCAGCGTCTGCTTGATGAGCGCGCAAAGCGTCGCCACGTCGCCCTCCCGCGCCGGAGGTTCAGTTTCAGCCTCACCGTCCTTCAGCGCGATGGTGTCGAGCTCTGCGGCCCCCTGGGTGACCGACTTGAAGGGCTTTCCTTCAAAGCCCAGCGCGGTGCGGACCCAGAACGCGTCGACGGGATCAGACAGAAGGAGCACTTCCACGTCCCGCGCCGCAAACCCCTCAAGATGGGGCGAGGCGGCAACCCGCTCCCTGTTGTCGCCCACAGCGTAGAAGATTGCCGTTTGGTTTTCCGGCATGTCGGCCAGGTACTCTTTCAGTGACCGGCCGCCCTCAGGTTCCTTTGTGGTGGCAAAGCGGGCGAGGGCGTAGAGCTCGTCCCGACGCTCGGCGTCTTCGTAGAGCCCTTCCTTCAAGACCGGGCCAAAGCTCTCCCACACCTTGGCGTAGGTTTCGCTGTCCTTTTCGGCGAGCTTGGCGAGCTCGCTGAGGACGCGCTTTGTCATCGCGGTCTTGATTTGCGCAAGCATCGGGTTGGTCTGCAGCATCTCGCGCGAGAGGTTTAGCGGCAGATCCTGGCTGTCGATGAGCCCGCGGACAAAGCGCAGATAACCCGGCAGAACCGGTGCATCGTCCGTAATGAAGACCCGCCGCACATAGAGCTTGATGCGGCCCTTCCGATCGGGGTCGAAGAGGTCGAACGGCGGCATTTCCGGCACGAACAGCAGCGCTGTGTACTCTTGCCGGCCCTCAGCGTGGGTGTGGATGGTGAGGGCGGGCGTGTCGAATGCGCCGGCGGTGAAGCGGTAGAACTCGGTATACTCTTCCGCTGTGATCTCGCTCTTGGGGCGCGCCCAAAGCGCCTTGCCGTCAACCACTTGCCGCTTCGCGTCTGCACCTTCTTCGGCAACGGTGATGGGCACAGGAACGTGCGCCGAATGGTGCTTGATCAGCCCCTCGATGGTGGCTTCCTTGGCGTAATCTGCGTGCGCTTCACGCAGCGACAGGACGATCCGCGTACCTCTCGCCGGGGCCTCCTCAGTGTCAGCCGGCGCAATGGTGAACTCGCCTGAACCATCGGACGTCCACGTCCAGGCCTCCTCGCTGCCGGCGGCGCGGCTTGTCACCGACACGCTGCTCGCCACCATAAAGGCGGAGTAAAAGCCCACACCGAACTGGCCGATCAGCGCATCATCGCTCTTTTCGCCCGTGTCCTTCTGGGCCATCGCCTGGCGGAACTTTTCGGTGCCGGACCGCGCCATGGTGCCAAGGTTTTCAATCAGCTCATCGCGGGTCATGCCGATCCCGTTGTCGGCAACGGTGAGCGTCTTGTTCGCCTCGTCCGTGGTGATGGCGATGCTGAGATCAGGGTCGCCGCCGAGAATCGCCGGATCGGTCAGTGCGCTTTGTCGCAGCTTTTCGCAGGCGTCTGCAGCGTTGGAGATGAGTTCGCGCAGGAAGACGTCCGGCGTGGAATAGACCGAATGCACCATCAGATGCAGGAGGCGCGCAACGTCAGCCTCGAAAGCGCGCGTTTCTTCGCTTGTCGTCATGATCGTTCGGATGCGTTGAGATACTTTAGGTGTCAAATGCGATGCCCGGCGCTTCGTATCAAGGGCGTTGCACTCAGGCGCGGGAGGGTTCACGCTCACAGCCGGCTAAGGGGTCGCACACGAACAGGGGGCGCTGCGCATGGCGAACGGTGAAGAAGCAAGCCAGGTGATCGCGCTGCGGGCCCGCACCACAAGCCCCGGCGCAGCGGGAAGCTCCGCAGGCCGTCCCGCCCCCTCCATCGTCTCCTTCCACCGCACAGAGCTGTCGCTAATTCTTCGGGTGTACGGGCGTATGGTCGCCGCCGGCGAATGGCGCGACTACGCTCTGGATCTGGGCCGCGACACGGCGGTGTTTTCCATTTACCGGCGCATGGGCGAGGTGCCCATGTTCAGGGTGACCAAGACGCCCAAGAACGCGCGCCGCCAGGGCGCTTACGCCGTCATCTCAGCACAAGGGGCGATCCTGAAGCGCGGGCAAGACCTCGCGCAAGTTCTGCGCGTGTTTGACAAGCGCCGTCATCTGCGGGTCGTGGGCGACAGCTAGGCTGCGACCGCTGCTGGAGGGTTGCTTGTGCTGCGCCTTAGCCTCTTCGCACTTGCCGCGACATTGTTTCTGATGGCCTCGCCATCAACGGCGCTCGACGTTCCGGCGAAGGCTCCCGACGCCATCCGCTTTGCCACTTACAATGTGTCCCTCTTCGGTGAGGCGCCCGGCGATATCATTGCGCGGCTGCAGGACGGGGATGCCCAGGCGCGGCTCTCCGCCGAGATCATCCAGCGGGTCGGGCCGGATGTGCTCCTTATCCAGGAGCTTGACCGGGATGAGGCGGGCAGGGCGCTCAACCTTTATGCAGACCAGTACCTTGCCGTGTCGCAAAGTGGCGCGGAGCCCATGGAGTTTCCCCACCGCCTCTCTTTGCCAAGCAACACCGGCGTCCCGTCCGGCGTTGACCTCAGCGCAAACGGCTTCATCGGAGAATCCGGCGTGGCCTATGCGCGCGATGCGAAGGGCTTTGGCCTGTTCCCCGGCCAGTATGCGTTTTCCCTCGTGTCCAAGTTCCCGCTCGGGCCGGCGCGGACCTTCACGGACTTCCTGTGGCGCGACCTTCCCGGCCACCGCATACCGGCCGATGTGCCTGAATTGGCGCGAGACGTGTTGCCGCTCTCCTCCAAAACCCATGCGTTGATCCCTGTCATGGTGGGTGATGCGACAATTTTTGTGGCCGCCGCGCATCCGACCCCGCCGCTGCGGCCCGAGCTTGCCCGGCGCAACGCGGACGAAATCCGTCTCCTCGCTGACCTTTTGCACGAGGCGCGGAGCCAATACGCCCGCGACGATGAAGGAAACATCGGCGGCCTGCCCGGCGGCGCGCTGGCCATCGCCATGGGTGACCTCAACGCCGACCCCGACCCGAAGGCCGGCGATAGCCTTGATGGGGCGATCGGCTACCTCATTGACGATCCGAGCATGAACGATCCGGTGCCGCGCTCGCAGGAGGGGACGGCGACCGCAGCGTTCAGCCGAGGGGACATGCGGGTGGACTACGTTGTTCCGACGGCGAACCTTAAGGTGCTCGCCAGCGGGATTGCCCGGCCTGCGCGCACCGATCCGCTGTTTCGCGCCTCGGATCATTTCCTGGTGTGGGTGGACATTGCGCGGCCGTCGCCTGCGCAGTAATCGCACCTTGCGAAACCGGCGCGGCGGGTGCACACCGCGCCAATCATGTTTACCGGCATCATCACCGACATTGGCACGTTGACCGCCAGAGAGCCTTTTGGCGACGGCGCGCGTCTCACCATCGATTGCAGCTATGACCCCGCCGGCATCGCCATCGGCGCATCCATTGCCTGTTCAGGTGTGTGTTTGACCGCGACCACCGTCGAGCCGCGCGCGGGCGGGGCGCGCTTCACCGTCGATGTGTCGACGGAGTCCATGGAAAAGACCACGATCGGCCGCTGGTCGGTGGGCGAACGCATCAATCTGGAGCGCTCGCTGAGGGCCGGTGACGAATTGGGCGGCCACATCGTATCAGGCCATGTGGATGGTGTCGCCGAGGTGGTTTCGCGCGCGGACGCAGACGCGCAGACCACCTTCTACTTCCGCCCGCCGGAGCATCTTTTGCCCTTCATCGCCACAAAAGGGTCGGTCGCGCTCGACGGCACGTCGCTCACAGTGAACGACTCCACCGACACCTTCGCAGTCGCCATGATCCCCCACACCCTCGCCGTCACCAATTGGGGCGGCACCCGCGCCGGCGACCTCGTCAACATCGAGATCGACACTGTTGCGCGCTACGTGGCGCGATTGGCGGATATGCGCGCGGGATAACGCCTTCTTCCCCGCCGCGCGCGCATTATGTTGCGCGCTCTGACACCTTCACGCGCGGCAGCGATCCGCGCAGGAGACCGGACATACCGTCATGCCCCGCGCCCTCATCATCGAAGCCCGATTTTACGAAGACATTGCGGAGATGCTGCTTGCCGGTGCCCGCGCGACGCTGGCCGAGCGCGGCTTTTCCCACGAGACCATCACCGTCCCGGGGGTGCTGGAGATCCCGTCTGCGCTCTCCATGGCCATTCAGGCCTCACGCCGGCGCGACCTCGCCTTTGATGCATTCGTCGTGCTGGGCTGCGTCATTCGCGGAGAGACGGGGCACTACGACATTGTGGCTGTTGAAGGGAACCGCGCCATCGTGAACATTGCGGTGGAAGGCCGGCTCGCGCTCGGCAACGGTATTCTGACGGTTGAGAACCGCGAGCAGGCGGTCGTCCGCGCTGATCCGCAGCAGAAGGATAAGGGCGGCGATGCTGCCGCAGCGGCCATTGCGTTGTTTGACCTTAGACACGCGCTCGGCTGATGGCTGAGGTGAAGCGCCCGAAGCCCGCAAATAAGCGTGCGGTGGCAAGGCTGGCGGCAGTGCAGGCGCTCTACCAGATGGACGTGACCGGTGCCGGTGCGCGCGATGTAGTCAAAGAGTTCGAGCTTTTCCGGCTGCGCCAGGATATCGACGGCCAGACGCTGCGCGCCATTGACGAGGCGTGGTTTGAGGCGCTGGTGTCCGGCGTTGTGGATCACCAACGCAGCATCGATGCCGCCATCGATACCGCGCTGAAGGAGGGCTGGCCGCTGCGCCGGATCGACCTCACCCTGCGCGCCCTGTTGCGGTCCGGCGTCTTTGAACTCTCCCACAAGCCCGATGTGCCGCCGCGCGTTGCCATCTCCGAGTACGTGGAGGTGGCCAAGGCGTTTTTCGCAGGCGATGAACCGCGCTTGGTCAACGGAGTGCTCGACAAGGTGGCGCGGCGTGTGCGGCCGGAGGCGTTTTCCAAGGGAAGCGCGGGCACGGGCGGGGCGCCGTGAGCCGTGATTTGGAAGAGGATGCGCTGATTGCGCAAATCCTGGCGCCCCTTGCCACTGACCCGGGCGCCGACGGTCTGCTGGATGACGCCGCCACAGTCCGCGCCGGCATGGAGGACATCGTTGTCTCTTGCGATGCGCTGGCAGCGGGCGTCCATTTTTTTCCCGACGATCCGGCCGACGTAATTGCCGCGAAAGCGCTGCGGGTAAACCTCTCAGACATTGCCGCCAAGGGCGCCAAACCGTTCGGCTACCTCTTGGCGCTCGCAGCCGGTGAGGAGACCGACCTTGCCTGGGCCGGTGCCTTTGCAAAGGGGCTGGAGGCGGACAACAAACGCTACGACGTTGCCTTGTTGGGCGGTGACACGCTCCGCGCCTGTGCTGGCGGCGGGACAACGCTGAGCGTGACCGCGTTCGGCAGGCTGCCGCGGGGCACCATTGTTCGACGCCGCACCGCTTTGCCCGGCGACGTTCTGGTGGTGACCGGGTCCATCGGCGACTCCGCGCTTGGGGTTCGGCTGCGCCTCGGCAACGCGCCCTTCGTTGTGGCGCCTGCCCATGCCGACAGGCTCGTCCAGCGATACTTGCTCCCCGATCCGCCCGTGCTTCTTGCTGCGACAGTCCGCCGGCACGCCCGGGCCGCCATGGACATTTCCGACGGCTTGTTGGCCGATTGCCTTAAGCTCTGCCAGGCCGCGAAGGTCGGCGCGGATGTGGAGGTGGACCGCGTGCCGTTCTCCCACGCCGTGCGCGCGGCTATTTCCGACGAACCCGCTGCCAGGGACATCGCGCTGACCGGAGGCGACGATTATCAGATCCTCGCAGCGATCCCGGAGGAGGCCGTTGACGCCTTCCGCGCCGACAGCGCCGACGTGGGCGTTCGCACGACGGTCATCGGCAGGATCAGGGAGGGTGAGGCTGCGGTCACGACGCTGCAGGACGGCGTGCCCATCACCGTGCAGGACAGCCGGTTTCGGCACTTCTGAGGCGCCGCAGCGGTGTGAGCAGCACCGTGTCAGTGGCGCCACCGCGCTGCTTGAGCTATCAGGGGCGCGATGCTTCCTGAAGACCGCCTTGCCCGCCGCAACGCCATCGTCCTTGCCTTTGCGCAATCGGTGGGCGGAGCACTGGCATCCATCACGATCGCCCTTGGCGGACTCGTGGGCATCTATCTCCTGAACGGCCCGAGCATTTTGGCGACGCTCCCGGTGACCGCCATGGTGGTCGGCACCGCGGCGGGGACGATCCCGGCCGCATGGCTCTTGGAGCGCCTGGGCAGGAAGCGCGGCTTCATGCTGGGCGCGTGCATCGCGGCATCTGGCGGACTGATCGCCTTTGCGGCAATCATGAACAGCCTTTTCGTGCTCTACTGTCTGGGGACGTTCATCAGCGGCGCTTCGTTCGCCTTTGTGCAGCAGTATCGTTTTGCTGCGGCCGAAGCGGCCAGCTCGAGCTTCCGGCCCAAAGCCATTTCCTATGTGCTTGCCGGTGGGGTTTTGGCGGGTGTGATCGGCCCGCAAACGGTGATTGCAACCAAGGACTTGTTCCTGCCAACGGCCTATGCCGGCGCCTATTTGGCGCAGGCGGGCCTGTGCATGATCACGCTCCTGATCCTGTCGTTCTTCCGGCCGATGGCCATGCCCGCGCGCAGGGATGATGCACCCAAAGGGCGCCCGCTGACCGAGATTTTGCGCGAACCGCGGGTGGCGCTCGCCATTTTGTGCTCCGTGGTGGGCTACGCGATCATGGTGCTGGTGATGACGGCCGCGCCGCTCGCCATCATCGCGTGCGGCTTTACAACCGCACAAGCAGCGCTGGGCATCCAATGGCATGTGATTGCCATGTTTGCGCCGAGTTTTGTGACGGGCATATTGATTGCGCGCTTCGGCGCCGAACCGGTCACCGCGGTGGGCCTTGCCATCCTTGGCCTTTCCGGCACGACCGCGCTCCTCGGCATCACGCTTGGCCATTTTTATGTGGCGTTGATCCTTTTGGGTCTGGGCTGGAATTTCGCGTTCATAGGCGGCACCACAATGCTCACCAACGCGCAGCGGCCCGAAGAAAGGGCGCGCGTCCAGGCTGCGAACGAGTTCATCGTGTTCGGGTCGGTCGCCGTCGCCTCGCTGTCATCGGGGATCCTCTTCACCACGGTGGGGTGGACGAGCATCAACATTGCCGTCCTGCCGCTCATCGCCTTCCCGCTCGCCCTCGTGGTGCTGTCCGCCATGCGCAAACGCGGGGAGGCGCCCCATACGGAAGAGCCGCATGGGGGCACCGTCTAGCGGTTTGAGGGTCCGTCTCCCGCCGCGCGGCGTGGAGCAATGGCGACATGCCTCATTTTTCGGCACAGCTTGATTTCGCGCTGCAACAGGGGCAGGAAGGCCGCACCGCGTGTCATGCGGTAATTTAATCCACACAGGCAAAATCAAGCGCGATCGGTCTTGCGCACGAGGGATCCATGGACGCCACACTGATTGTCATTGCATGCGGGCTGGTCTCGCTCCTTTACGGGGGCTGGGCGATCCGCAGCGTTCTTGCCGCGCCGGCCGGTTCGGCCCGAATGCAGGAGATCGCAGGGGCAATTCAGGAAGGCGCATCCGCATACCTTGCCCGCCAGTACCTCACCATCGCCATTGTCGGCGTTCTGATCTTCGCGCTGGTGTGGTGGCTCCTGGGCGTGCTTGTGGCCATCGGTTTCGCCGTCGGCGCCGTGCTGTCCGGGCTTGCCGGCTATATCGGCATGCTGGTCTCCGTACGGGCGAATGTGCGCACCACCCAGGCCGCCACCCAGTCACTCCAGGCAGGGCTCGACGTTGCCTTCAAATCCGGCGCGGTGACGGGTCTTCTGGTTGCCGGCCTGGCTCTGCTGGGCGTTGCCGTCTACTTCTGGGTGCTAACGTCGATCATGGGCAACGCGCCCACATCCCGCGTGGTGATCGACGCGCTGGTTGCGCTCGGCTTTGGCGCCTCGCTGATCTCCATTTTCGCCCGCCTGGGCGGCGGCATCTTCACCAAAGGCGCTGACGTGGGCGGCGACCTTGTGGGCAAGGTTGAAGCCGGCATTCCTGAAGATGACCCCCGCAACCCGGCGACCATCGCCGACAATGTGGGCGACAATGTTGGCGACTGTGCGGGCATGGCAGCCGACCTTTTCGAGACCTACGCGGTCACGGTCGTCGCCACCATGGTGCTTGCCGCGATCTACTTCGCGGGCTCTGAGATGCTGGGGGCGACGATGCTCTACCCCCTCGCCATCGGCGGAGCCTGCGTGCTCACCTCCATCGCGGGTACGTTCTTCGTAAAGCTCGGCCCATCGCAGAACATCATGGGCGCGCTTTACAAAGGCTTCGTGGTGACAGCGGTCCTGTCGCTTATCCTGCTGCTGCCAGTCACCTGGCTCACTTTCGGCTCGTTGACCGCTGAGATTTCAGTGGGCGCATCGGAAGGGGTTGAGGCGCAGTTCACCTTCACCCCGCTCGATCTTTATCTCTGCGGCGTGGCGGGCCTCGTCATCACCGGTCTCATCATCTGGATTACCGAGTACTACACCGGCGTCGGCTACCGCCCGGTCCGCTCCATCAGCCAAGCGTCGGTGACTGGCCACGGCACCAACGTCATCCAGGGCCTTGCCGTGTCCCTTGAGGCGACGGCGCTGCCGGCCATTGTCATCATCGCAGGCATCATCGTGACCTACTCGCTGGCAGGCCTGTTCGGCATCGCCATCGCGGTGACCACGATGCTCGCCTTGGCCGGCATGGTCGTCGCGCTCGACGCGTTCGGTCCGGTGACGGACAACGCCGGCGGCATTGCCGAGATGGCTGACCTCCCCGACGATGTGCGCACCACCACCGATGCGCTGGATGCGGTGGGCAACACCACCAAGGCGGTGACGAAGGGCTACGCCATTGGCTCGGCAGGCCTTGGCGCGCTGGTCCTTTTTGCCGCCTACACGGAGGACCTGCGCTTCTTCATCGAGAACCAGGACACCTACACCTACTTCCAGGGTTTGACGCTCGACACCGTGAACTTTGCCCTGTCCAACCCCTACGTGGTGGTCGGGCTGTTTTTCGGCGGGCTGCTGCCGTTCCTCTTCGGCGGCATTGCCATGACGGCCGTGGGCCGGGCTGCCGGTGCGGTTGTGGAAGAGGTGCGCCGCCAGTTCCGCGAAAAGCCCGGGATCATGGAGGGCAAAGACCGCCCAGACTATGGGCGCGCGGTGGATATGCTCACCAAAGCGGCGATCCGCGAGATGATCATTCCCTCGCTGCTCCCGGTGCTGTCGCCCATCGTCGTGTTCTTCGTCATCAATGCCATTGCCGGGAAGGGCGAAGCGTTTGCGGCCACAGGCGCCATGCTTCTTGGCGTGATCATCACCGGGCTCTTCGTGGCCATCTCCATGACCGCCGGTGGCGGCGCGTGGGACAACGCGAAGAAGTCGTTCGAGGACGGCTTTGTGGACCGTGACGGCACGAAGCACCTTAAAGGATCCGAGGCGCACAAGGCTTCGGTGACCGGTGACACGGTGGGTGACCCCTACAAGGACACCGCCGGCCCAGCGGTGAACCCGATGATTAAGATCACCAACATCGTGGCCCTGCTGCTTCTGGCCGTTCTCGCCCACTGACGGACGCCGGGCACAGCGCTGCCGGCAAGAATCCGGCGGCGGATGTCCGCCTTAGAGCTGATCGACCCGGCACGCGCGGCCATCCTTGGCCGCGATGTCGGCGTGACGCCCGATCGATCAGTGCGGTTTGCCAACGATGTGGCTTCCGCAACCAAGCAGCGCAGGCCAGATTGTCGCGATGGGCAGCAACCGGCGCATCACGAGGTAAGCCATGTCTCAAAACCCCCGCATCGTGTGCTTGCGGGATCAGGTGAGAGACGGCGAGAGCGCGCTTTCGTTGATGCGTCTGCTGAAGTCGCTCAACCCCCATGAAAACGTGGAAACGCTCTTCTACCTGCGTATTCCCAGGTTCTTTCCACTCATCCGAAGCGATTCCTATCTCTCATTTGTCGATCTGGAGCGTACCCGGCGGCAAACCATGCAGCCAAAAACTTGGCTCCTCCTGGATCTTTCGGGGGAGGGATACGCTTACGATCCAAGGTTTGCTACGCGCATCGACCGATGGGCCGAAGAGACCGGGATCGATCCACAGCGGATGATCTTCCTCCAAACAAACGCGAAGTTTGCCGAGGATTTAGCCCATTGCCCGACAGCGTCCGGCCGGTCCAAGCGGCTGAAGTTTGCGCGGTATCACCACTACGCCCATGTGCTGCTCGAGCGGGCAAAACACTATGACTGGCCCGCCCTCGGGCACCACAACATCGAGGCAAGTCTGAGCGGCCGAAAAATGGCGCTATGCCTCAACGCAACGCCGAAGGGTCACCGCTCGCTCCTTGCTTTTCTGCTTTTCGAGAAGCAACTCCGCCAACACTTTCATTTGACGTTTCGGACGGCGGCGAACCGCAAGATCGATGAGGAGCAGATGCGCCGCAGCGTTGCTCCATTCGCGGCGCACTTTGATCTGAGTGTTGATGAGATTTTTGACCGCCTGGAGCGTGAGAAATTTGACGAAAGCGATCTCGACGGACAGCAGGTCCATGATCTGGTCTACGCGCTCGAAGACAAGCTCTACCGAAAGACTGTGGCGAGTGTGGTGACAGAGTCGGAGATGGCGCCGCCGAACCGGATCAGATGGACGGAGAAATCGCTCAAACCGCTCCTGATGGGGCATCCCATGGTGGTGTTCGGCAATCAGGGCTCACTGGCCGCTTTGGAGAACTTGGGGTTTGATGTGCTCCGCGACGTGGTGGATCCCGCGTACGACACGATCATCGATCCGTTTCGGCGTTTTCGCGGGGCGTTCTCCTCAATGGTGTCGCTGATTGGGGGTGATCGGCAAATCTTCCGGGAACCCAGCATCAAGGCGCGCCTCCATGCCAACGCGGACATGTTCGATGGCCGTCTGTTAAGCGCCATGGAGCAGCAAACGCTGGGTGACCTGAAGCACGCCTTTGATGCAGCGCCCTGAGGCCGTTTCCACCGGACCAAACGCGCCTCCACGGCGGTGAGGGCTGCCGGGTGCCGGCGCTGGAACCTCAC